>NZ_JBSLYH010000006.1:0-206085 GCF_055793305.1 Calyptranema fuscum S582 | reverse complement strand
TAGCGGTGTGCAAGTTCATTAAGTACAGAAACGGTGTTGTGGGGCGCTCCGCGCCCCACAACACCGTACTGAATCAACCTGCACAGCGCTATATTTGCTCATTCGGTATTGCCGAATGGAGAAACCCAGGAAGTCGAACCCAACCTGTCCATCCACCGCTTCGAGGGTGTGACAAATGCGGGTCTTACTCGGCTTGAATGCCAATCCTATCCTCTCTAACCACTTGGAGAGTAGCCGTTGGGCGTGTTCAATCACCTAGCGTTCAGGATGAATGACCACCAGGTCGTCGGCATAGCGAATCACTCTCGCCCCTTTGCAATAGCGGGCAATGTAGTTCTCCATGCCATGTAACGCCACATTCGCCAGTAACGGAGAGAGACTACCGCCTTGTGGAACGCCTTTTGACGTTTCACTGTATTGGAAGTTGTCCATTACCCCTGCCCGCAACCAAGCTCGAATTTGCCGAGTGATAAACGAGCTAGCGCTCAGCTTCTTCAACAAGGGCTGTTGTGCAATCATGTCGAAACATTTTGCCAGATCTGCATCTAAAATCCATTTCGGTTGATGACAAACCTGGAGGTAAATCGCCATGATTGCATCGTGGCAGGAGCGCCCTGGACGAAATCCGAACGAGTTTGGCTCGAACTTAGCTTCCCATTGCGGTTCCAGCGCGAACTTGAACAGGGTTTGTCTTGCCCTATCCTCTAATGTTGGAATATTTAACGGTCTGAGTTCTTCGGTGTTACCCGGCTTTGGAATCCAGACCCGACGCATGGGAGAAGCTTTGCCCCAACCAGATTTGAGACGTTGGGCAAGGGACAGCTGTTGATTCGCTGGAAGCGACTTTAAGCCGTCGATGCCTGCTGTCTTCTTGCCTGCATTGTCTTGTGTTACTCGTCGAACCGCCAGGATTCTGGCTGCCCAAGAGTGAATCAGGAGCCGTTGAAGCCTCTTGACTTTTGCCCGTTGACCACGGCAAGCGGCTCGGTAGATTTGTTTTTACAACTTAAAGACGTTCCGCTCCAGCTTTCGCCAGGGAATCATCTTCCATTCATACGTAGTCGTTAACTCGCTCATGACGTGTTCATTGCGACTGGCAACTCTACCTTCCCAATTGCTGTGTCTCCGTCTGCATATCCTTTGGCTTTCCTAAAGGCGTTGGCTTCTGAGACAATCCTTCCTCCTCAACCCATGCGGCTGACTACCTACTCTGCTATCGACCGATTCAGAGAGCAGTTGAGGAGGTTACTTCGTTCCCAGCTTCCGTTTTGCGCTGCACGTAGGCTTCCACTTTCCACCGGAATTATTTGAGAGTGTTTACAGGTTAGCTCGGCAACTACCTGCCTCGAATTCAGTCCCTTTTGGGCAAGCCCGTAAACCTGCGTGGGCTTGTTCACGTTGACGATGGTTCAGACATGGATTCGCTTTCGTTAGCCCTATGTAGCTCTGCTCGGCGGGGTTCCCAGTCAGGTTCTGAGTGACCGCCTTTTATCCCTGCTTCAGATGATTGAGAGTCAGTCGCACCTCTGAGGGATAGGCTGTTACCCCAACACTAGGGGAGATGGAATTGTCCAATTTGGACTCACCACACGGAAGTTGGGTTATCAAGGTTCAGTCCCTTGACTCTGCTTTATTTCAAGCCTGCTAAGACTTGACTTGAGCAGAAACGAATCGCACGCCGACATACGGGCAAAAAAGTGCAGGATGGGCTGGAAAGCTTTACTCCAATTGCTGTTCGTCCAACGAAATTGGTAAGGGAATCGCCGCTTCCAAGGATAAAGGGATCTGCTCAAAATCAATCACATAATCGCCATAACGCTTGAGGTGACGGGTGATGTAGGGACTCAAAGTTTTGAGCACGGCACGGTCTATCTTCATGCCCTCTGTAATCAATGTTTGGATCGCTAATGAAAAATCCACTGTATTTTGCAAGATCACCGCATTATCCACCAGATCCAGATATTTCAGTCGTTTTTCCTGCTCCACTGAGTTCAACTCCATTGCTATACAAAGGCGATGTCGGTTTTCAAAGGCACATTACAAAGCCTGTGGAGCCTGAGATGTTATTGAGGGCGATCGCAGGAGTACTCAATCAGTCCCAGCACTGACAAAGAAGTAATGCGAAACGTGGCAAACTTTGTTGTGTCCACAGTGATGTCACAATCATCTTTTAATCTTTAAGTATTGACTGGTAAAAAAAGTAACCTCATAAAACTCTAGATACGGAGGAATAGGGCTGAAAATCCATTTAGGGCTGAAATCTGATTTAACAGCGTGGTTACTTAGCACGATCTTCTATTGCTTGAACTTCTGGTTGAGTGAGAAGTTTCTTCAAAAATTCAAGAGCTTCCAAACATTAGCAGATCTATATGCTCTTCTGTTACACCTTTACCTTAGTTTTGCAAGCATTGTTTATAAATGCTTCTTTACACAGTTTTGGATGAAGCGGTATGAGTCTAGGAGCGTGAAATTATCTCCTGATATAACTTTCAACTTCAGTTTTATGTAGCTTAACAACGAATTAGTGTTAAAGCGACGAATTCAATCAGTGAGATTTGGAAAGGTTTGTTCTTTGGATAAGAAGGATGCAATCGATATTGAGTTGTTTGCCAAATGCTAAATCTATACAGAAGAAGGATGGAATATGTCGAATTTGCGTTCCTTAGAGTGACTTATTGTGATTTCAACATTTTGCTCCTAGAAGGTGTTTGCATCTGTGTCCAAAGCGAGATCCGTTATGATGAATTATGGAGATCATCTCTCTAAAGTAGTACAAGGTCTTTCTACTAGCCAATTAACAGCTCAATTTCAAATTGCTGCCAAATCCCACTTCAGTGGCAAGGTAGATTTTTCGGCTACTGATGGTAGGCAGTGGAGCCTTTACTTTCGACTAGGTCGTTTAATTTGGACAGCAGGTAGTGAACATCGCTTTCGCCGCTGGTATCGCCTGCTGAAACAATTTTGTCCAACGATCCAACCTGAATCCTTGCATTTACGGGAAAAGGACTTCCCATTCTACTGGGAATATCTGGTTCTGTCGGTCTTATTTAAACGTCAGCATATTAGCCGAGAACAGGCGATCGCCCTGATTCAGGCAGTTGCCTGCGAAGCCTTATTTGATTTGCTGTATGCCGGTGAGCAAATTACTAAAAGTGACTGTGTGTATCAAAAGCAGGAAGAGTTTGACGACCCGATCGCACCGTTCAACGCAGAACAGCTGCTTCTACAGGTGCAGCAAGACTTAAACGACTGGTATAACGCTGGGCTAGTTCATTATTCACCCAATGCGGCACCTGTGATTAAACGTCCAGAGGAGTTGAAACAATGTGTCTCTGCCAGAACCTATCAAACTCTGGAAACGTTGATAACTGGCAATGTCACTCTACGAGATTTGGCCAGGGCTACGGGGCAGGAGATGCTCAAACTGACTCGCGTTTTGGTTCCCCATTTTCAGCGAGATTTAATTGGACTGAACCAGATCCCCGATCTTCCCGTTCCCGGTAGCACTGGCAGTCAGGAAACACCAAGCGTTAGCACCGATCCAAATGCACCCCTGATTGTTTGCATCGATGATAGCCCAACGGTTTGTCAGGCAATGGAACACATTATGCAGTCGGCTGGCTATCGTTACTTCAGCATTGAGGACTCGGTGCATGCACTGCCATTGCTGCTAGAAAAGAAGCCCAGTTTGATTTTCCTGGATCTCGTCATGCCGATCGCCAGTGGCTATGAAATTTGTGCCCAGATTCGCCGGATTTCCGTCTTCAGGGCGGTTCCAATTGTGATTCTGACTGGCAAAGACGGGATTGTTGATCGGGTACGAGCCAAGGTTGTTGGGGCTTCTGGCTTCCTGACAAAACCGGTGGATGCGGCAAAAGTTCTAGAAATTGTCCAGCAATATCTACCCCATGCCCCATCTATTGATGCTCCGTCGAATGAGCGTACTGCCGTGACTCCGAACCCCATTCCAGATAGCTACAACATGGGCGAAACCACTGCTTTTTTGATTCATCAGAGCATGAGTAATGCTTCTGTGTCTCTGTAGTTAGGATCTCAAACTAAATAAAACCGGGGGAATATAGGGGCTTTGCCCCCAGCCAGGGGTTCCACCCCTGCACCCCGAATTCCTTCCCTTATTACTAACGAGTTTTACTTAGCGTTGCTGAGTTTCGGTGTGAATTAGACGTTAGATGAATTGAAAGTCTTCAATTCATCCGGCTATTTAGCATCCCTCTGTAGTTTGTCCCGTTCCATGTCTCTATCACCCGTTCATGAGCATCTAACCCTATGAATACCGTTCTACTGATTGAAGATAGTTTGACAGAAACCGAAATGTTGACCCGCTACCTCCAGCAGGCTGGTCTTCTGGTCATCAGTGCCAAAAGCAGCGAGGAAGCGCAAACCCATTTGAATGGGCGAAAGCCAGATCTGATTGTGCTGGATGTGATTTTACCAGGGCAAAGCGGCTTTGAACTGTGTCGAGAGTTGAAGTCAAATCAGAGCACAAAACAGATTCCTATTGTGATGTGTTCAACCAAGAACACAGACGTGGACAAGATGTGGGGCAATATGTTGGGAGCCGATGCTTACTTGCCTAAGCCTGTGAATCAGTCCGAGCTTTTGCAAACCGTCTGCCGCCTGATGGGGAAAGCCGCATGACCCAATCGCCACTCCCTGGCGATCGCACAAGCCAGAACCACACCCACCTGCTGCAATTAGCGTATCAGGGTGATGGCGAGGCAATGGCAACCTTAATGAATCGCCACCTGATCCGGCAAAATATCACATCCAGCGTGACCTGGGAGGGAAATCGGCTCCATGTTCTACTGGAGGCAGCCCAGATACCGGACCCGGAACCCCTTGTCTCCGTCATCCACCGCACCATGCTGAAACTGCACGTCCCAACGCTTAAAACGTTAAAAGTGAGTTGTCAGAAGACAGGGTGCCATGACATTGCCTGGAGCCGTGAACAGACCATAACCCCCAATCTGACTGAGGATGCCGACCTGTTGCAACAGGCACCTGCAACACCCCAAAGCCCCGTTGCAGCACCGATTTCGCTAGACGATTGGCTGGGTCAGACGGCCCAGTCATCTTTAGCGGAATTGATCCGACCCATCCCTGACGCGGAGGAAACTGAGACAGCGGCGCGATTCCTCCGGTTTTCTTTCAGTCCCTCAGAAACAGCACTGCTCGCCTTAAGCAGCATTCGGCAGGTGCTGAAGGTGCAGCCCCGGAGCGTGTTAAAAGTACCGGATATGCCCGCCTTTGTCGTCGGGATCTGTAACTTTCATGGCGAAATGCTGTGGATGGTTGATCTGGGTCTGCAACTTGGGTTTCAGGGAAGCACGATCAGTTGGGAAAACTGGCGATCGCACCCTCATCATTTTTCTGGCTCCCATCACAACAGCATGGCGATCGTGATTCAATCCCAGGGCAAATCCCTGGGACTGATTGTGCCCCAGGTCATTGATATTGAAAGTCACGATCCGGCTCGGATACAGCCACCGACAGCAGACCTGTTTCCAACTCCCCTTCTACCGTTTATGCAGGGCTATCTAGTACGTTCTAGCAGTCCTGTTCTGGATGTCACCCTACTGATTGGCGACCAACGGTTGCAGGTTCACACGACCTAAACGATCTGCCACAATAGCCCCCTGTGTAATCCGCTTAGTACTGCGGATTTGATAAAACCCGGAAATTATTTTTTGGAAGCGCGGCTTCGCCGCGCTTCCAAAAAATAAAAACTCGGTTTTAATTTATCCGCGATCCTTAGCCGCATCAATCAAGCTACACATTCATCCGAAGGTGTGCGGTTTTACTGTATTTATCCCACCCTACATCCCTTAGAGATTAAAACCCGTGACCCATTCTTCCTCGAATCAAGATTTGTTTGCGCTCTTTGACAACTCGTTAGACGATCCTGCCTTACTGGACAGTCGCTATGTTCCTGCTGCTGCGTTTATGCCGATGCAAAGTGATGACCACAATGGTGGGAATGGACAGTATCGCAACCCTATCTCCTCAGTGAATGGCAATGGTGGGATGGGAAATCGGATCGCCCCTGAAAACGGCAATCGCTCCAACCAGACCAACGGGTTCACCGATTTTAACGAAACCGAGAAAGCGGCGGTTCAAAAAACAGTCGTGGCTATCCAGACGATCGGCAAAGAGGTGGAGAGGACTCAATCCGCGATTAAAACTGAGCTGACGCGGTTAGGCACGACCCGTAACCCAGTGATTGCGGAGAATCTCGGTAAACTCGACAAGCTGCCTCCCCTCCTCAATCGGTTAGAGCAGTTTGTGCAACAGCAGTTTCAGGGACAGTTGACCCCGACCTTACAGCAACAAATAGCTGCGAATCGTGAATGGTTGGGTGCGATCGCCCAGCAGATGCAGCAGGCAGAAACCCAGAACGACCTGTTTACCATGATCATTGGTGAAATTCGCAATCAGCTTCAGGTCGATCGGGTGGTGATCTTCAACTTTGATACCGAAAATAAAGGCACCGTTTTGGCAGAATCGATCGCATCGGGGTGGACTCCTATGCAAGGCGAAGCGCTTCCCGCAATCCTGTTTGGCGCTGAAAATGCCCGCGAATACAAACGGAGACAGGTTGTTACTCTCTACAATCAAAACTCAGAGCGGGTCTTTGCCTACCAGCGCCAACTGCTCGATCGGTTTCAACTGGCAGCCAGTTTAGCTATTCCGCTGGTGCTCAACGATCGGGTTCAAGGCTTGCTGATTGTTCAGCAATGTCAACAGCCCCGCCTCTGGCAGGAACCAGAAATTTACCTGCTCACCGACATTGCCGCCAAGCTATCCCTCGCCTTGCAATTCGTACAATTCAAAGGGCAACTGAAGCAGGTTGCAGCGCGGGAACAGGCGATCGGCAAAGTGATCCAAAAGATTCGCAGTACGGTTGATGTTGATGCCATTTTCAAAGTCACAACTCAGGAAGTCAGTCGGCTGCTGAATGTGGAACGGGTGACGATTTACAAGTTTCGTCCTGACTTTTTTGGCGACTTCATTGAAGAAACGATTTCTGGTAACTATCCCCGTCTGGTGGGTAGCGGTTGGGAAGACCCCTACCTGAGTGAGCATCGCGGCGGTCGCTTCCGCAATAACGTGCCGCTGGTGGTCGAAGATGTGCGGGTAGGTGAGTTGCTGTGGGAGGGGGGACGGTTAAACGCCCAGGCTCCCCGTAAACCCATGACGGATTGCCACATTGAGGCCCTGGAATACTACCAGGTGCGAGCCTGTGCCGTGGTTGCTATCTTTCAGGGGCAGGAGCTTTGGGGATTGCTCTCGGCGTTCCAAAACACTGGCCCGCGCCAGTGGGAAGAACCAGACGTGCAACTGTTGATGCAGATTGCAAACCAGTTGGGAATCGCCCTGCAACAGGCTGAATTTGTCGCACAGGTGTCCGCCAAGGAACAGCAGTTGGAAAAATCGGTTGCCCGGGAAAAGGCAGTCGATCGCGTGATCCAGAAAATTCGCAGCACGTCTGACCTGCAATCTGTGTTTAAGCTCACGACCCAGGAAGTTAGTCGGCTGCTGAATGTGGAACGAGTGACGATTTACAAGTTTCGTCCCGACTTTTTTGGCGACTTCATTGAGGAAACGATTTCTGGCAACTATCCCCGCTTGGTCGGCAGTGGTTGGGAAGACCCCTACCTAAGTGAGCATCGCGGTGGTCGCTTCCGCAATAATGAACCCTTAGTCGTCGATGATGTTCGTGTCGGTGAAACCTACTGGTCGGGGGGACGGATGTACCCTGAGATGCCCCGTAAACCCATGACCGACTGTCACATTGAGGCACTGGAATACTATCAGGTTGAAGCCTGTGCCGTGGTTGCGATCTTCCAGGGAACGCAGCTCTGGGGGTTGCTCTCGGCTTTTCAGAACACTGGATCGCGCCAGTGGGAAGAAGCAGAGGTACAAGTGCTGATGCGGATTGCCAACCAATTGGGCTTTGCCTTGCAGCAAGCAGAATCGGTGGATGAAGCCCAGGCAAAGGCTCTGCAACTCCAGAAAGGGATTGAACGAGAACAGGGTCTGGCTCGCGTGGTCAACCGGATTCGGAATACCCTGGACATTGGCACGATCTTTAAGGCGGCGACGCAGGAAGTTCGCAGTCTGTTAAATGTGGAGCGGGTGACGATCTACAAGTTCCGTCCCGATTTCTTTGGTGATTTTATTGCTGAATCAGTTACGGGCGGCTATCCCAGCCTCACGGGTAGCGGTTGGGAAGATCCCTACATCAGTGAGCATCAGGGTGGCAGGTTCCGCCAAAATAATCCACTGGTGGTCAACGACATTCATGTGGGCGAAATCCTGTGGGAAGGCGGACGCTTGAATCTCCAGGCTCTCCCTAAACCGATGACCGATTGCCATGTGGAAGCACTGGAATACTACCAGGTGCAAGCCTGCGCCGTTGTTTCGATTTTCCAGGGAACCAAGCTCTGGGGCTTGCTCTCCGCCTTCCAAAACACAACCACTCGCACTTGGGAAGAGGCAGAGATCAACCTGCTGATGCAGGTCGCCAACCAGGTTGGCATCGGGATTCAACAGGCAGAATACGCCAGTGAACTTCAGGTGCGATCGCAGCAACTGGCAGAAGCCCTGACCCGTGAGAAAGCCTCAAAGGAATTGCTGCAACAGCGAGCGGTGCAGCTTCTAACGGCAGTACGTCCCGCCCTAGAAGGCGATCTGACCGTACGGGCACCCCTGACGGAAGATGAAATGGGTACGATCGCTGATGCCTATAACAACACCCTGCAAGCCCTGCGAAAAATTGTGGTGCAGGTGCAGGATGCGGCTACGCGGGTTAGCGAAACGTCCCAGAATAACAGTAGCGAGATCGCCAAACTGACTCAGGGTGCCCAAACTGAGGCGCAGCAAATGACAGCAGCGCTAGCCCAGATCCAGGCAATGGTTGATGGCACCCAGGCCGTCGCCAGCAGTGCCCACCAGGTGGAACTGGCCGTCCAGCAGGCAAACCAGACAGTACAACAGGGCGATGTTGCCATGAACCGTACCGTTGAAGGGATTCAAACGATTCGGCAGACGGTATCGGAAACCAGCCGGAAAATTAAACAACTGAGCGAATCTTCTCAGAAAATTTCGAAGGTGGTGAACCTGATTTCTGGCTTTACAACCCAGACTCAACTCCTGGCCTTAAATGCGGCGATCGAAGCGACCCGTGCTGGTGAAGCAGGACGAGGCTTTGCCGTTGTGGCAGATGAAGTCCGTTCCCTGGCACGCCAATCCGCAGAAGCCACGACGGAGATTGAAAAACTCGTCCAGGAAATTCAGGCAGAAACCAGCATGGTTTCCCAGGCAATGAATATGGGGATTCAACAGGTGGTCAACGGCACTGCTCTGGTGAATGAAACCCGCCAGAGTTTGACTGAGATTGTCACCGCAACGGCTCAGATCAGTAGCCTGGTGCAGCATATTACCCAGGCAACGCAGGCACAAACGCAGGAGTCTCAACTCGTGACGCAAACGATGGCGGCAGTGGTCGCGATCGCCACCGACACCTCATCTGCTACCCAACAGATTGCCACCTCATTTGACCAACTGCTCAAGACAGCCAGTGAGCTACAAGCCACGGTTGGACGGTTCAAACTGTAATTGAATTTCACCCGGAACGCTTGATTATGTTCATTCCATCTACTGTTCAGCCGGAAGACTATGCCAACTTCCGGACTGAGGCCAGCGATCTGCTCCAGACGATCGAGCAGGAATTGTTTCACTTAAAACAGGATCGTACAACTGCCCGTGTGCATCGTCTGATGCGAGCAGCCCATACCCTCAAAGGCACGGCTGCCAGTATTCAGTTAGAGACGGTGAAATCGGTTGCCCACGTTCTGGAAGATGTGTTCAGGGTGCTGTATAACCCGGACGTTGTCATTGATGCAGAGATTGAATCGCTGTTATTCCAGGCATACGAGTGTTTGCGATCGCCGCTAGTGGCAGAATTTGCCGATGGCACCGTGGATGACGCAGACGTGTTGGAACGCACTGCTACCGTTCTGTCCCAACTGCAAGACAAACTGGGCGATCTGTTTGAGCAGGAGACCCCCATTCCCACTGCGGCTGAATTGGGGTTTGATATGGTGCAATCGATGTTTGAAACGGGTGTAGAGCAACGTTTGCAAGCCCTGGAACAAGAATTAGTTCAAGCTCAATTCACCACCCTGGCAACCCAACTACAAACCGAAGCAGAGGTGTTTCTGGGGCTGGCAGAATCTCTGCAACTGGCAGGGTTTGGTGCGATCGCCCAGACTACCCTGGCGGCACTGGTGGCCCATCCCGATCAAATCTCTCAGATTGCTCCCCTGGCCATTGCAGATTTTCGTCGGGGGCAGGCAGCCGTTCTGGCAGGCGATCGCAGCCAGGGAGGTTCACCTTCCGCTGCTCTGCAACAGTTTGTCTGGCGGGAGCAAACGGACTTGGGGCAGCAGAATGGGCAGCATCAGCCGTCTGAGGATTTGCCATCAAACCAACCGCTTCCAGAAAAAAGACCTAAATATTTGATGCAACGGCTGAAGAACTTTCTCTTTATGGAGTTAAATTTTCACGCAGCACCTTCCGATGCTTCTCCACTGCCAGATCTGCCTGCCGCATCTCCCCCGCTCGATGACAATCTGGATGCCTTCTTTGATCAGATTCAAACGACCCCAACCCCTATTCCTCTAGCCCCAACGCTCGATCCCGATCCGTTTTGGGTTGCAGCGGAACTCGACCTGCCCCCTGTTCCGGCAGCCGCCACGCTGCCCCTGACTGATCGTTCCATTTCTGATGTCATGCTGGAAAGCCCGATCGCCCCCAACCCCGACCTGCTTTCTGACGGTCTCCTGACTTCACCTGCTCCAACGAACCAGGCTCCTCTGGCTACACCACCGCTTTCCCCATCATTGGCAACCGACCGTCCCCAGACTCTTGCTCCTGCACCGACCCCGGTTGTGCGCGTTAACCTGGGGCAACTCGAACGGTTAGATTACCTGACGGGAGAACTGCTGATCAATCAAAACCAGCAGGCCATGGAGGACGATCAGTTTCGCGTGGCGGTTCAGGAACTGCTGATGCATTTGCAGAATCATAAACGAACCCTCAGCAGTCTGCAAGGCTGGTCTGATTGGACGCTGGCAATCAATACGGCTTCAGCCCAACCGTTGCTGCCGGAAGTCATGGCAGGCTTTGATGCCCTGGAGATGGATCGGTATACGGATTTTCACAGGCTGGTGAAGTCTGCGATCAATGATCTGGTTCAGATCGAGATGGTGGGAGAAAGCCTGGGAAGCCAAATTCGGCAGGCGAGACAGTCGCGAGAAACCCAGAAACGACTGCTGACCAGCATTCAGGATGATCTGACGACTGCCCGTATGCAGCCCCTCAGCGAAACCTTGAATCGGTTGCCACGGGTTCTACAACAGTTAGCAACAGCCCATGCCAAACCAGTCGAAATGTCGTTAAGTGGGATGTCGGTGTTAGTAGATAAGGCGATCGCAGAACGGCTTTACAGTCCGCTGCTGCATCTGGTGCGGAATGCCTTTGATCACGGGATTGAATCACCTGCCCTGCGACAAGCCAAAGGCAAACCCGCCACGGGACAGATTCAGATCCACGCCTACCATCAGGGCAACCGCACGTTGATCGAAGTCCGCGATGATGGGCAGGGTATTGACTGGCAGCGGGTTGCCGAAAAAGCGATCGCCTTGGGGCTGGTCAGCGCGGAAACTGCTCAGGGCATGTCCAACGAGCAGTTAGCAAAATTTTTGTTTCAATCGGGTTTCTCGACTGCTAGTCAGGTTAACGAGCTATCGGGTCGGGGAGTTGGCCTGGATTTGGTACGGGCTGAAATACAGGCTCTTAAAGGGACGATTCACGTCAGTTCTACTCCCGGTCAGGGAACGCTCTTTACCCTTTCTCTGCCCCTGTCTTTCTCTATTACCCGACTCCTGATCTGTCAACATCAGGGAATGTCCTATGCGTTACCAATCAATACCATTCAGCAGGTGATTTTACCGCAACCGGATCAGTTCACTCACTCCAGTAGACAGCAGATGATCCTGCGCTGGCAAACGGAGCAGGGAGAACAGATGGTTCCCGTACATTCCCTATCACGGTTGCTGAATGACTCGTTGCCCCCCACTCCTGTGGATCAATCTGCCCAACCCACGCCGATCATTTTGCTGCAAGCAGCGACGGGTCTGTGGGGGTTGCTAGTGGATCAGGTTATGGGAGAACAGGAGTTGGTGATTCGCCCCTTGGGAACCGCGATCGCCCCTCCTCCCTATGTCTATGGCTGTAGTGTTCTAAACGATCAGCAAATGGCTCTGGTGATTGACCCGGTGCTGCTCCAGCGATCGCACATCGCCTCGCCCGATCCGATCGAACTGGTCGGCGGAAGTACAACTCCCGCGCCTCTGCCCGTCGCCTCCCCACCCCCTAGTCATATCCTGTTGATCGAAGATTCACTGACGGTTCGGCATCGCCTCGCCCGAACTCTCCAGGAACAGGGCTACCGGGTTTCCCAGGCAGGTGATGGTCTGGAGGCATTTGCCTTCCTACAGCAAGATCCCCACATTGATCTGATTATTTCTGACATTGAAATGCCGCGTATGAGTGGCTTTGAATTTCTCAGCGAGTTGCGCAAAACACCGACCTTACAAACCATTCCTGTCGTCATGCTGACCTCCCGCAGCGGCAATAAATATCGCCAGTTTGCCGCCAATTTGGGAGCCAGTGCCTTTATTAATAAGCCATCCTCAGCACAAGAACTCCTGCCGATTCTGGAGTCGCTGATTCATCCATCAAGCCCGCTCAAGAGGGCATCTGAATCGATGGATTTAGCCATCGCCATCTACCCCAACCGTTAGCAGGTTTATTCATGTCTACGCTGATACCATCGCCATCTCTACCAGTTATGTCTCAGGAGACCCACTCACCATCCTGTCCGGCGATCGCCTTTCAGATTGCCGGACAATGGCTGGCACTCCCCTCTACTGCCCTGCTGCGGGTTGTGCACAAATCCGTTCTGAATCCGCATGGTCTATCGGAAACTCTCGCCTATCTGGGGACGCATCCCCTAGCAATCTTGAATCTGCATCCGGTGTTGGTCAATGTTCATCGCGATTACCAGGATGTCCAACATCCGTCTGCCCAGATCACATCACCGTCAAACCCACCGTTTCTAGTGATTGCGGCGGTAGAAACAGCTATGGTTGGTATTCCAGTCAACCATCTCCCCACCTTGCTGGATATCCCCCTTGCCGAAGCTCATGCTTTACCGCCCAACTATTACAACGCTATTCAGGGGATTGCCAGTCATGGGCTCACCGTCCCTCAATTAGGGGCTGTGCTCCTGCTGAATTTAGACGCAGTTTTGAGCTTGGTGATCAGTTGAATTTCAGATGATGGGGTATGGCAACGATTCGTGTAAAAAAGGACCATTTGCCAAAATTAGGCATCGTTGATAGCTTTTGCTGATGCCTAATTGACTTCTCTGCGGTTGCTGTAATCGCAGTCAATCAAGATAGAAACGTCGAGCCTAGCTGTTAGCTACAATCTCAGTCGTATAAGCGTTACAGAGTTTCATGGCACAAAATTACACATGTCTCGGCACAATCCCATTCAGGTGTGCATGACAAGCACCCAGTTTTTGAGGAATTGAGTGAACAACAGGCACTGCAAGAATACAAAGGGCAACAGGGCGATGAACGAGGCTTTCGATTTCTGAAAAGGGTAAATTCAACTTCTGGAAAACAGAAGCAGGAATCATTCGCTCAATTTCTGCGATCGCAACAGGGGGCATTTCCACAGGCTTCTATCCAACCCTTCACATCCGCAATCGTTTCCTCCGTTGACCAGGGCGCTAGCTGTGATGGACTGGTATCACTATCACAAATTCACTCCCCTCACCATAAACAGACCTGCACTCTAACTTACCCCCGTGTTTTTCCTTGATAATCTGGTAGCTAATCGACATCCCCATCCCCGTTCCCTTTCCCACCCCCTTCGTTGTGAAAAATGGATCAAAAATGTGTTGTTGCACCTCTACAGGAATACCCGATCCATTATCTGCGATCGCAATTTCTACCCATCGTGCATCAATCATTGATGTCCGAATTGTTATAGTCGGCTTGGTTTGATTTTCTAGATTTTCCTGAATACGGGTCGGTCTTTCCTCCTCCAGAGCATCGATCGCATTCGCTAAAATATTCATCAAAACCTGATTGAGCTGCCCAGGATAGCACTCTACCAGCGGCAACGTTGCGTATTTTTTGATCACTTCAATAGCAGACTGCCCCACCTGAGCCTTCAACCGATGTTGTAGAATCAACAGCGTACTTTCGATGCCTTCATGGATATCAACTGCTTTAAACTCAGCTTCATCAATCCGGGAAAAATTACGAAGCGACAACACAATTTGACGAATGCGATCGGTGCCAACTCGCATAGAATCCAGAATTTTCAACAGATCTTCCTGCAAAAACTCCAGATCAATCATGTCAGCTTTCGCCCTAATTTCTGGCACAGGTTCAGGATAATATTTGCTATGAAGCTGTAAATACTCTAATAAATCTTTCGCATAGCTTTGCACATGGTTAAGATTGCCATAGATAAAGTTCACTGGATTATTAATTTCATGGGCAACCCCTGCAACCAATTGCCCTAAGCTCGACATTTTTTCTTGTTGAACCAGATGAGTTTGAGTACGCTGGAGCTGTTGGAGCGACTCCTTTAGCTCAAATGTACGCTCTTCTACACGCTGTTCTAATTTCTCATTAGCCCGTTTCAATTCACTGGCAGCAGCACGATTTTCTGCTACTGCGGCTGAAAGAATTAGAGTGGCAACCGTCAACGCACTGATAAATGACTGTAATAGCATCACTGATTCAGCCGCAGAACTTCTCGCAAACGGTCCGAACCCACGCGAAGTTCCTACAACGGCGATCGCATCAATGAGCAAAATAACTACGGTAGACTCACGCTGATCAAACCGTAGCGCTGCCCACAACAAGGGCAAGATCAGCATATACTCAATCGGATTGCCACCCCAAAATGAGGTGTATCCTATTCCCAGAAGAAAGAGTAATACTAGCAACAGTTCGCCAATATGCGATCGCGAAAAGCTAAGTTTTGGTTTGGAGCGTCGCAACCATGCCAACAGCATAGGGGTCACTGTCAACATGCTAACAATGTTGCCAGTAAACCAAATCCTCCAGACTAATCCCCAATTCTCCCAGGGTGTAAACCCTGCCCAACAAGTTGTTGTTACTGCAACGGCAGCACTCAAAAGCGGATAGGGAACCAGTAACACAACAAATTTGATTACATCCTGAACCCGGTCAAGGGGATAGCGTTGCTTAATCAGTCGCAGGATCAACCAGCTAATAATCAGTGGATCGCTCAGGTCAAGCAAGGCTACGATAATGCTAACCAGCGTATTGTCGTAGTAGAGCGTCCGCAGCACAATAAAGTCACTGAGCCAAATTGCCGGCCAAATTCGTTGACCAAATAGTAGGAATGCTGTCAAGAAAACGCTGGTTGAAGGCCAGATCGAAGACGTACCATCTTCGAAAGCAAACATGCCAGAGACTTGAACCAGGGCAAAGTGAACAGGCAGTATGATCAGCGTCGCTAACAAAATTGCCCGAACATCGATCGGGAGATGAAACTTCCTTAACATTTTGCTTTGTTGCATCTTGTCTCTAATATGTGTAGCGATTGAACGGGTTGAACCTTGCTGTAGAAAGCTGCCGCTGACTATTAATTCTCTAAAGTTTCACTACAGATTCTAAAGAGAGACGTAAGTGTACTCCATCCTTTGCAAATGGACGGTTACAGAACATTGCGCCAGCATTTGTTTTGTTAACCCTATGTTTAAGCAAAATTTAAGGAATGAACATAAAACTCTTATGCTGATCGCTTGACATCACTCTACTGCTAGCATAGTTCCCAAGCTAAGATTGAAAATCAACATATTTTTAATCCACGGGCAATTTTTTGCCGAAATAGCATATCTTACCCGGTCGATCCCTTTTGGGGTAAATTCGTTGCTGGGAAAGACAAAACAAGAACTTGTTACTCCCATGTCCCTTTCTCATTCCCATTCAGTCTCAGACAAGTCTACGACTCAAACCCCAGTAAACGTCTCTTCCCGCGCTCCGGCATGGCATCGCCCTACCCTTTCGCCCGAACATGGGGTTTATGTGGTGCTGATCGTTTCATTTCTAACGGGCGCAGCCGCAGCACAGCAGTGGACATGGGCGACGACTCTGGCTTTTATTTGTGCGTTCGCAGGGTTTCAGGCAGAACACCCGCTAGTCTTGCAAATCAAACAGCGACGGAGTTGGAAGCCTCGGTTTATTGTCTGGGGTAGCCTCTATGCAGGATTATCTCTGGGTCTTGCGGGTTATCTATATCTGCGATCGCACAGTGTGTCTACCCTATCATCACTCTCTCCGCCATCACCCCTGCTATGGTTATATCTGGGGGCGATCGTCGCTTTTACAGTCGATGCCGTCTCCGTTTTTTACCGCAACCAAAAATCGGTACTCAATGAACTGCTAACCTTTGCTGCGGTTTGTTTAGCAGCACCGTTTGCCTACGTTGCCACAACTGAAACACTGACAGTTCCTGTGTTGGGATTGTGGCTGTTGAATATGCTGTTTTTCAGCAGTGCCATATTTACAGTAAAACTTCGTAAACCCAAGACAGAATCTATTGTTCCGGGTTTAATCTATCATGCGATCGCCAGTCTAATCATTGGGGGCCTTTGGTATTGGGGTTGGCTTGCCCCTGTTACGGCATTCGCCTTTAGCATTGTGTTACTAAAATTTGGTTTGATTTTGGCAAGGCGAGAATGGTATAAAACCACCCCAATTCAAAATGTAGCACTTCTGGAAACCCTTGCCGCGCTGATGTTTTTGTCTATTACAGCGGTCTCTCTACTGCCAGCTCATTGGTAAAATTTAATTACCAAACTCAATCTATAGCAATTTCCTGTTGTGAGAGAGCCGCGCGGAGCGCGGCTCTCTCATACCAATTAATTAGCGCTTTCACCAGATCCCGTAGGGGCGCATTGCAATGCGCCCTTACAGGAGATCAATGTGCCGTGCAGTCTGTTTAAATTGGTATCACAACAGCTGTTTCAGACAATATTACAGTCCATTGCCAATCAAAATAAAGGGTGCCCAGTAATAGGGGTGACTAATGGAATCCGTTGGCATAGCCTCTGGAGGCAAATTCAGAATACTGAAATCACCTGTAATTAAAGCAATCTGTGCCTGTCGGAGTGCTTCTGCTTCACTCATTCCTTGCCCTAACGCAGCATAGAAAGCCGTCATCAAAGCCTGGGTGCTGGCGTCGTTAACATACCAGAGAGAAGCGATCGCCGCTCGTGCGCCAGTACGCTGCACTTGATAACCAAACCCTAGTATTTCTTCACCATTGCCTAGACCGCTAACCGCTGTTTGGCAGGCACTCAGCACCACCAGATCAACATCCGAAATTTTCCAGGAGCCAACATCTCGTAAGGTAACGCGATCGCCATTACCAAACAAAATAAACGACGCGTCGGGCGTACCCGGAACAAACTCTGCATGGGTCGCTAAATGAACAATCGAATAGTCAGACATTTGGGATTCAACAGCGACTCGGCTAAAGGCATGATTCAGCAACTGAGTAGTATCAGGCACTTCGGCAGCAATAGTAGCAACTTCAATACCGGCATGGGGCAACCCACTGAAGGCAAATTCTTCTGTGCCCACCCGAAACTGATAATTGAGCGTACTATCACTAAAAGCGCCCGCTAAAACTCGTAAAGGCGCATCTGCTGAAGAGCTAAAGTCCATTAAAGAAGCTGCCGTAATGTTATTAATCCGAAAACGTTGAATGAGCCACTGGTTACCGTCATATAACGCCCCTAGTGGTAGATAGCGCAACTGCCCATCGGCAGCATAGAGAATAGTCGTCGCCCCTATATTTTCCAGGTCTGCTTCAAGCGGTTGAATTAACCATTCATAAAGCTGTTGGGCTTGAGGTTTGGCATTGCGGCTACGGTTTTCAAGATTGGGCAATAATGCAGCTAAGGCAGCATTCAATTGTTCTCGATTGATCTGGACAGTGCGACGGATCGGTTCACCGCTGGGGGCGACTAAAATCAGCTCTAGGCGATCGTCTAAGATGAGGGGATAAAGAATGACAGCGGGTTGTTCTAAGTGTTGTAAATGAGTTTGTAAACTGGCAAGCTGTTCGGGGTTTAGATTCTGTCCTCGGGCAGTGCGCCGAAGCTGAACAACCTGCGCTTCTACTTCGACCTGGTGAACGAATTGATTGAAGTTTTCTCCTTGCTGGAGAGACGCATTATACAACGTTATAATGTCGTGTTCAGGTTGCCAAAAGTCTAATCCTTGAACAGTTTGAGCATTGCCACGCAGATCTCGAAGATAGTTTTGTAACTCCTGAATTTTCAGCAGATCCAGTACTTGTTGCGCCTCCAAGACTCGGTCTTGTTGCAATAATAAATCAGCTAAGTAGCGATAGGTATCTGAAACGGTTGCGGTAAACAATGCTTGCTGATCATCTGGTAAGACCTGCAATTCGTTGCGAATCCCTTCCCACAAATTGACCGATTGTTTAAGGAAGACGATCGCTAATTCTGGTTGATTGCGGTCAGCCAGGAGAGATCCGAGATTATCTAACGTGGTTGCTTCATTGGCGCGATCGCCAATTTCTCGACTCATTCTTAGCGATTGTTGATAAGACTCGATGGCTTCAGGGTTATTCCCCAATTCATGGTGAGCTACTCCAATATTATTCAGGGTTCTTGCTTGGCTAGCGCGATCGCCAATGTCTTGACTCGTCCTCAGCGATTGTCGATAGTAATCAAGGGCATTAGGATAGTCTTCTAGACTTCTGTAAATTCCTCCGATATTACCAAGCGTTATGCCTTCGCCCGAACGATCGCCAATGGCTCGACGAATCCTCAAAGATTGCTGGCAATAGTCAAGTGCCCTGGTATAGTCACCTAAATAATAGTAGAGCAACCCAATATGATTGAGCGTCACTGCTTCACCATCGCGATCGCCAATGTCTCGGCTGATAGCAAGTGATTGGTGATCGTAATCCAAAGCTTGCCGATAATTTCCTAAATTATCGTACACAACGCCCATGTTACCGAGTATGATCCCTTCTTCAGCGCGATCGCCAATGTCTCGGCTGATGGTCAACGCTTGTTGATAGGTATCGAGAGCATCGGCATAGTTACCCAAATAGTCATAGAGTTGCCCAATATTACTCAGGGTCTTCCCTTCGTCAGCACGATTGCCAATATCTTGATGAATGCGCAAAGCTTGCTGATAGTAGTCTAAAGCAGTAGGATAATCACCCAATTTGCTATGGATCGACCCTATATTATTTAGCGCCGACCCGACACCCATGCGATCGCCAATCTCTTGACTGATCCTCAACGCTTGTTGACAGCTATCGAGCGCACCCGAATAATTTCCTAAATAGATGTAAACCGTCCCAATATTATTTAGAGCCGTCGCTTCGCCCACCGGATCGCCTATGTCTCGACTGATGCTCAGTGATTGTTGATAAACATCCAGAGCACCAGGATAATTGCCTAAAGCGCTGTAGATTGAGCCCATGTTAGCCAGTGTCGTTCTTTCACCCGCCCGCAGGTATAACCTGTCTCCTTGAGAATCGCCTATGTCTCGACTGATATTGAGTGCTTGTTGATAGGCATCCAGTGCTTGGGGATAATTGCCCAGGCCATCGTACACTAAACCCATATTATTCAGCACAATGCTTTCACCTTCGCGATCGCCAATGTGTCGGGTGATACGCAAAGCGCGTCGATGATAGCCCAATGCCGTGGAATAGTCACCCAGATAACCATGCATCAACCCCATATTACCCAGGGTATTTGCCTCACCAGCGCGATCGCCAATGTCTTGATAAATGAGCAATGCTTGCTGAAACACCTGCAATGCATCGTGCAATCGGCTAGTTGAATAGTATTGGGTTCCCTGAGCCAACAATCGATTGGCTTCTACCTGTTGCAGAATGCGATCGCTAAATTGAGGCTGAGTTTGTCCGGCTGGTGTGGGGCGAACAGCAAGCGTATAACGCCCTTGCGCCTCAGCATACGCATTGACCAGGACCCGGTACACCCCATTTTGCGGCAATGTAATGGTTAAAGCAGAGTTGAGATTATCTTGATCAAAGTCGTCATTCTGACCCAAGGTTTGACCCTGAGCATCCCTCAAGATCAAATAGGTATCAAACTCTAGACTTTCCAAAACGATAGTAATAGATTGTCCTGCCTGTCCTTCAAAGGAATATTCATCATATAAGCTCCCATCAGACAGCAGGGGGTCTCCGGGTTCTAAAACGCCCCGAACTTCCAGGAGTGGCACTGTCGCAGGTTGGACGGAGGGACGTGCATCTTGTGCCCATACAGGTCTGCTGACAAGCAGCGAGATAGACATCATGCCCAAGCAACCGAGAGATGAAGTATATCGATTGAGAAATTTCATGGATTGTAACTCAATCTAAAAAAGGTGCAGTGGCGATCGCGTCTAACCCAACGGCACCCAGTAAATCATACCAATCCGTTAGCAGAGCCGGATTATCGGGTTCCGCCTGACGAAGCGTTGCTAAATCGGTCAACGCATCCTGCCAAATCCCATGACTGGCATAAATCGTAACTCGATCTATGCCAGAAGATACTTGCGATAAATCATGATTTAAAGTTTCATCAATTGCTACTCGCCGCACCCACCCGTCAACCACAGGATTTTGGGACGGATTACGGGCATTGATCAGCACAGAAAAAACCCATTGATAAGATTGATTCAGATCTAAGGGTTGCGTCAGGTGAACTGCAACAATTCCAGGAGTTTCGGTCAATGAAATGGATTGAGTATCGAGAATCTGCCCGTCTTTATCCAGCAAAACAAATTCTGCACTTATGCTAGATGGAGAACGAGATAGAGATAATGCAGGCACATAAAACCAGAAAGTCGGCGTATCGTCTACGGTTCGAGTGGGTAGGGAACGAGATGGCGCTTCACACGCTGTTTCTCCCGGTAGAATTGGTTCAGTTCCCGGAACAAGGGCAATCAGTTGATCGAGACACGGACCGCGCGACCCACCAGACGTTCGACTGCCCGGTCGTTCATCTCCAGCAAAATCGTCAGATGAAGCATTAAACACAAATTCTTTCGGTGACAAAAATTCAGGGTTTGAGTTCAAACGAGAAGCCGAATGAACCGTGGGCAAGGCTTGCGCTTGTGGGGCATACAAAAGTATTGGTAGCAGCATTCCTGCCATGAACCCTATGTTAGGAAAACGGGTTGTCCTCGTCATAACTGGGATACGTCCTCGGAGAGCTGAATGCCAGGTTAATGACTTCAGGAAAAATAGGATAGATTCCAGATCATCGATGTAATTATAGCGATCCTAAATCCGGTGTGAAAGCGCCCGCCCTTCGGGCGGGCGCTTTCACACCGAATCATTTTCACAGATCAAATAGGATTGCTATATGAAAAGGTAATGATTTTTTGTGGCGCGGGCGTTGCCTGCACTACAAAAAATCATTACCCAATACCCCAATCTAAAGGTCTCTTTTTTTCTAGCGCAGTGACGCGAATGCACAAGGATTCAGGGGCGTCTGACCAATTTACGACCCACCGATAAGACTGTTTAAACATCCTTTCGGGTCATGCTGATTTTGCTCATTTCCAACCAATATTCAGAGTCTGGTAAATTAGTATTTTGATATAGAAACCATCCTCAGGATGATAGATCCATGAGCCTGTCATTGTTTTTGCGACGGCTCCGCCATCACGGTCTCAAAAATTAATTGCAGACTAAATAACCAGACAGATGCTCAACTGCCCAGAATATCGCTCAGAATATTGATCATGACTCGAACCACGCGATCCCTCCTCATTGTCGATGACTCTCCAGAAGACCAGGAACTGTATCGACGTTACTTATTGCGGGATCAAGAGTTTTCCTACACTATTCTGAAAGCATCGATGGGACAGGAAGGTCTTGACCTGTGGGAACAGTACCGACCTGATGCGGTCGTGGTGGATTATCGTTTACCTGACCTGGATGGGCTGGAGTTTCTCACCCGACTTCAATCCCTGACCCAAGAAATTTGTTTGCCCATCATTATTGTGACAGGTCAAGGCAACGAGGCGATCGCCGTTCAAGTGATGAAGGCAGGCGCACAAGACTATTTAGTTAAAGAGCAATTAAATACTGAAGTCCTGCGAGTCGCACTCAACTCTGCTATCACAAATGTTAAGTTACGGCAACAATTGCGACGCAGTGAGAACGCCCTGCGAGCCAGCGAAGAACGGTTACAGGCGGTGCTAGATGCCTCTCGCGTAGGCACCTGGGACTGGAATATCCAAACGGGCAAGATTTCCTGGTCAAACAATCTGGAAGCTCTATTCGGTCTGGCACCTGGAGAATTCGACGGCTCCTTTAAAATGTTTTCCGATCGACTACATCCAGACGATCGCGATCGCGTCCTGACAGCGGTAGATCATGCCGTTGCGACCGGCGAAAACTATAGCCTTGAATTTCGGGTTTTATACCCTGATGGCACCATACGTTGGGCATTGACCCAGGGAAAAGTGTTCTATGATCCCGACGGACGCCCCATCCGGATGGCAGGTATTGATCTCGATATCACCGAGCGCAAACGTTCAGAGGCAGCCTTGCAAGAGAGTGAAGAACGCTTTCGCCAGCTTGCCGAAAATATTAATGCTGTATTTTGGCTCAAAGAGCTGCCCGACAACCGCGTCTCTTATATTAGTCCTGCTTATGAACGCTTATGGGGATTGGATCCTGAAGAACTGTATCAAAATCTACATGCCTGGGTTAATTACATTCACCCAGACGATCGAGACGCGATCGCCCTAGCCTTTCAGCAAAAAGCAACGACAGGTCAATTTGATCAGGAATACCGAATTGTTTTACAGGATGGCAGCATTCGCTGGGTGCGCGATCGCTGTTTTCCCTTAAAAGATGGAACCGGAAAAATTTGTCGGCTAGCTGGCATTGCCGAAGATATTACCGAACGCAAACAGATCGACGAACAGTTGTGGTTGCAAGCTCAAGTGCTCGACCAAACCCATGACTCAGTAGTATCCACCGATCTCGATGGCTATATCACCAGCTGGAATAAGGGCGCAGAGAGGGTCTTTGGCTATACAGCTGAAGAGATACTGGGTCAACATGTGGCGTTGCTCTATCCCCTGGAAGGTCGTGATTTTTTAGAAAATCAGGTCATTGCACCTCTAAAAGCAAAAGGAGTGCATGAAGTAGAGGCAGTTGCCCAATGCAAATCTGGCGATCGGATCGATCTGCTGCTCTCCCTTTCACTACTTCAGGATCAACAGCAAAATCCTGTCGGCATGATCGGCTTCTCAATGGATATTACCGAACGCAAACGGACAGAGCAAGCCCTACGAGAGAGCGAAGAACGCTTCCGGGCATCGGTTGAAAATATGTTGGATTGTTTGGGCATCTATCAGGCTGTGAGAAATGAACACGGTCAGATCGTCGATTTTCGCACAGAGTACGTCAACCAGGCAGCCTGCATCAACAACCAGATGACCTATGAACAGCAAATAGGGCGAGGGCTATGCGAATTGTTGCCGGGACATCGCAGCAGCAGTTTATTTTACGAATATTGTCAGGTGGTCGAAACCGGGCAATCGCTGGTCAAAGACAGCGAGGTTTACGAAGACAATTACGGAAAACAGCATTTGGTCAGGGCATTTGACATTCGTGTTGCGAAACTAGGCGATGGTTTTGTGGCAACGTGGCGAGATATTACCGATCGCAAACAGACGGAAGAAGAATTGCGCAAAAACGAACAACAATTGCGTCTGGCACTAGCAGGCGCGCAAGCAGGTTCGTGGGATTGGGATATTGAAACAGATAACATCACCTGGTCGCCCGAAAACTATGATTTGTATGGAGTTAGCACAGCAAATCATGCCAATTGGTATCAGATTTGGTATAACACCATCCATCCAGAAGACCGAGAACGCGTTCGCCTGAACATCCTGCACTTTATCGAACAACGCTTACTTGAGTTTCAAATTGAATTTCGCATTGTTCATCCCCAATTAGGTATTCGCTGGCTCTTGGGTCTGGGTCGCTCTACGTTCAATCAACAGGGTGAGCCTGTTCGGTTAAGTGGCATCAATCTAGATATTACCGATCGCAAGCAAGCAGAAGAGTCATTGCGCCAAAGTGAAGAGTTTAAACGCCGGATGTTAGACAGCAGTAGTGATTGCATCAAACTATTGGATCTCGACGGGCGACTCTTATATATGAATACGGGTGGACTCTGTCTCTTAGAGATCGATGACTTCACCCCCTACCTCAATACGAATTGGAGTAGTCTTTGGCAAGAGGACGATCGCAATCGTGTAGAAGTAGCGATCGCCGCTGCTAAAGCCGGTGAACTAGGGCGATTTCAGGGCTTTAGCCCCACTGCTACGGGCAAGCCCAAGTGGTGGGATGTCGTCGTTACACCGATTCTAGATACCTCAGGGCGAGTGTCGCAGCTTTTGGCAACTTCACGCGACATTACAGAACGCAGACAGTCTGAAGAAGCACTCCGCGCCAGCGAAGAACGCTTTCGCACCCTGGCAGATAATATGTCGCAGTTTGCCTGGATGGCAGACGAAAACGGTTGGATCTTTTGGTACAACCGACGCTGGTTTGACTACACAGGCACCACCCTGGAAGAGATGCAGGGCTGGGGTTGGCAAACAGTACATCATCCCGACCATATCGATCGAGTCGTTCGCTACATTCGCCACTGCTTTGAAACAGGTCAGTTATGGGAGGACACGTTTCCCCTGCGGGGACAAGATGGGCAATACCGTTGGTTTTTATCCCGTGCTATCCCGATCAAAGATGCCACTGGCAAAATTATCTGTTGGTTTGGCACCAATACAGACATTGACGATCGCAAACAAGTCGAAGAAGCGTTACTGCAAAGTGAAGAACGCTATCGCTGTTTGGCAGAATTGATCCCGCAATTGGTTTGGACAGCTGACGCCGAAGGTCTATTACTGGATGTCAATCAACGCTGGGTAAATTTTACAGGCTTAACGCTAGAACAAGTCCATGAAGCAGGTTGGGAGCAACTCATTCATCCTCACGATTTACCCACGATGACACACCTGTGGACAGAGTCTGTTCGCAAGGGCATCCCCTATCAAGCGGAAGGTCGCATGCGACGGGCAGATGGGGTCTATCGCTGGCATCTGCATCAAGCAATTCCTCAAACCAATGAGCAAGGTCAAATTGATAAATGGTTTGGCACAGCAACGGATATTGAAGCACAAAAGCAGATGGAGCTTGATCGCGATCGCCTGTTAGGGCAAGAGCAAGCGGCAAGAGCCGAAGCCGAACGTGCCAATCGGGTGAAAGATGAGTTTTTGGCAATTCTATCCCATGAATTGCGATCGCCCCTCAACCCGATTTTAGGCTGGACAAAGCTATTACAAAGCCGCAAATTTGATCAATCGAAAACTGCTGAAGCTCTGGCGACGATCGAACGTAACGCCAAACTACAAACTCAACTGATTGATGATTTACTGGATGTAGCCAAAATTCTGCGCGGCAAACTCAGCATGGAAATAGCGCCAGTTGATTTGGTGTTTGTGATTGAATCAGCCATGGATACCGTTCGAGCCGCCGCCGTTGCCAAATCGATTCTATTGCATCCCATATTGCCTCAGATTGGACGGGTATCGGGCGACTCAGCCCGACTTCAGCAGGTAGTTTGGAACCTACTGTCTAATGCGATCAAGTTCACCCCTAACGGCGGACGAGTAGATATTTCACTCACCCGAGTTGACAACCAGGCACAAATTACCGTCAGCGATACAGGTAAAGGAATCAACCCCAACTTCTTACCCCACCTGTTTGAATCCTTTCAACAAGAAGATACATCAACCACTCGCAAATATGGTGGATTGGGGTTAGGGTTAGCCATTGTTCGATCCCTCGTTGAAGCCCATGGAGGCACCATTGCAGCCTATAGCCTGGGTGAAGGGCAAGGCGCAACCTTTATAGTGACATTGCCCTTATTGGATACCGAACTAGAGCAGAGACACGCAGATGAATTATCCGAGCAAGAACTTGATCTCACAGGTGTTCGCATCCTCACAGTCGATGACGAACCAGATGCCCGTGAGCTACTCACTATCTTACTTACCCAATATGGAGCCGAAGTCCTGACAGTTACATCTGCGGCAGAAGTACTAGATGCGCTAGAGTCGTTTCAACCTGATGCCTTAGTCAGCGATATTGGGATGCCTGAGGTTGATGGTTATACGTTAATCAAACAGATCCGGGCTTTACCCCCCGAAAAAGGGGGACAAATACCAGCGATCGCACTGACTGCCTATGCCAGAGAAGAAGATCATCAACGCGCCATCAGCACAGGCTATCAACAACGGGTCACCAAGCCGCTCGAACCCGATCAATTAGTTCAAGCTTTAATGACCCTTGTCCGCAAGTAACCATAGGATCATCTTTACGTACATGATTAAGATTGATTTTGCTGATTGGCGATCGCCAGTATTGCACTACCAGACACCACAACCGTCAAGGCAGACGGAATCAGCGGCAACCATCCACCTGTCAGCAAAACAATCCAGCATACTCCATAGAGACTGAGCAAGGTACCCCCGATGATACATCCAAGCCAGACATACGGTCTTTTATAAGATCCTTTCCGGCGATGCCATTGCCCTACCATCCCCCCTGAAAAGATTGACCAGCTGACAATCCAGAGCCACTCTCCCCACTCTGGCAACCACCAGATTAGTGGTCGTTGATCTAACACTGCACTGATCAGTTGACTAATCATCTGAGCATGAATCATCACACCCGAGACAGCTTGGGGGACAGCACTTGAGGTGTAGGGTGTAAAGTGTAAATCTTTATCATCAACCACACCAATCAAAATGATGCGATCGCGGACTAACGTGGATAAATTTTGATCCAGCGAACCATTGAGAATGTCTTGAAGAAAGACCTGTTGAGGATTGGTGGCACGATAATTAATCAAGGTTTGATACCCGGCAACCCAATGACGGGGCAGATGATATCCACCCGCATTAGCCGTCAGTTTTGGAACCACCGTGTCTGCAATCTGCATGGCTCCGGTGGGCGATTTTTGCAGATCTTGAGATAAATAATGCAGCACAATCCCCAGGCTAAACGACTGACTGGTGGGGCATTGGGGTGAGGCTGGCATCGCCAACAATTGACGACGAATCACATGGCCCGCATCTAAAGGAACGTCAGCAAAGCCAAGCCATTCTTTGGTAAGTCCGGGTGGAGCGGCAATGCTGGTGGGTTGTTCAACCGTCTGAGCAATTTCGCAAGTAGCCATAAATCGCGGATCGGGCGCGAGCAAAACAGCCACATCTGGGGCAAAAGCAAAGTCGTGAAAGATATCTAAACCAATGACTTGAGGGTGATACGGGGCTAGTTTTTGCAACAGGTGTGCCAGGGCTTGATCCGACAGACTTCCCTTACGTTCCATTCCCAGTCGATCTTGATACTGAATATCTGCTTCTCGAATTGTGATCAGTAAAATGCGATCGTCGGCAGGTTCTGCCGGACGTTGCCGCATCAAGTGATCAAATGCCATCAGTTCAAAAGACTGCAACAGACCGAGCGATCGCACTGCCACTACGACAACCGCAACTGCCAAACTCATACAACACGGAATCCACATCGGAATCCAGGCTACGTCTGATTGCAGTTGGTGCAATTCATCTGCCACCCAGGTCGGATTAAACACAGCTTGATAAATCGGATTATTGACCACGAAATGACGACCTTGTTTCCTGATCAAGCCCGACAATCGTAACTCCCAATGTTCGGGTCTATCATGGGCGCGGATCTGACCTCGCTGTAATATTCGCTGGTAGAGTCGCAGCAATGCCACGGCATTAGACGAGTGCTTGAGAATGCGATCGCGAATAGTACGCAAATGTTCGGGTTCATCCTGAGCTTCCCAACGGTCAATCAAGCGCGATCGCACAAGTTTGGCAATACAATAGTCTTCCTCTCCTGCCGCAATGCAATGGTTCATTGTGGCAATCATCCAGCATATTTTTTGCGTCAAGAAAGGTTGTCCACCCGTCCAATACAACACAGCTTGCAACACAGCCTGGGGATGAGTGACTTTCCCAGTTAATCCTGTTGTCAACACCAAACTTTCGTGGAACTGAAACCCTTGTAACTCAATGGCTCGACCAATATTAAACGGTGTCACATGGTAATCTTGAATTAAATCAGATGGCGTTGCCACCCCTAATAAAACGAAGCTAAGTCGGCGGTAGTCGAGTCGAACCGCACGGGTTTCATAACAGTGTCGAATCAATGCAAAAAACTCATCCGTTGGAAACTGCAAACCCCGCACACTATCAATTTCATCAATAAAAATTACCACTGATTGAGCGATTTCAACCAATAACACTTGGTCAATAAATTCGCCCAACCGTTGCACAGGCGACAGATCATCATGATCTTGCAACCATGCCCGTCGATTGATCGGCAAAGCAAACCCACTGATCAATTCCTGGATGATGCCGCCATACCATTGAGATGCAGTGATTTGCTGACTCCCGATACCAGACAATTCAATCTCTGCACAGGCAATTCCCTGCGATCGCAACCGTTCCATCGTGCGAACACGAAGGGACGACTTACCCATCTGCCGCGCATTTAAAACGTAGCAATACTCACCGGCTAACAATGCATCATACAGATCGTGATCCGCTTGTCGCGTCACATAAGTGGGCGCATCCGGCGGCAAGCTACCTCCAGGCTGATAGGGATAATTGAAATCGCTGGCGTTCGGTTCTACACTCATCCCGCCTCTTCCAAACGGGTTTGAAAATATTGCCGATAGAGGTCACAGCGAGACATCGCCTGATTTCCAGATAATGTCACCAATCCCATGCGCTGTAATTGATAGGCTTGAATCGGTTCTAGCTGAATCGGTCGGTTGGCAAGCATCACCGTTTTCAACGCCATATATAACGCAGGCTGTTGTTGCAAAGATACCCAGATCTGGCGCAAATGATTCGCATAAATTCCCGCATCGGTTGGCGCAGTCGTTAAGAATTTTTCTAGGGATCGATCTACGTGACGTTTAAGATCAGAAAAGGCTTGTTCTAGCAAATACGGATGTCCGCCGACTAAATGCATTAACGGTTCCACGATCGCCATCTCCGTCAAGCCATGTCGCTTGGCAAAGGCTTTGCCTTGCTCCAAATTAAACTCAGGTAATTCGATCGGTAAGCCAACATTAAACGGAGATTGATGTAGATTGAGTTGGATATAGACATCGGTTGCATGAACGATCACCAATCGCAACTTTTTCCAATTCTGCCGACTGCGCGCCTTCTCATACCAAGAACGAAATAAGCCAAACACATCTTCGTAAATCTCCGGATGCGGAAACAGTAAATCAACATCGTCGAGACAAATGATTAAAGGGCGATCGCTCTCTGCCAATAAATACGCGTCTAAATACGTCGTACAACTGACCTTACTGCCCATACCTGCCTCATCCCAGTAGTCGTCTAGCGAATTGGGCAACCCTAATTCTCGACTAAGATTCATACAAAACCATCGCAAAAATTTGTCTAGATTCGTGAAGTGGGTTTTGCGATCGGCTAACTCAAAACTTAAGCTCACAGTGCGATAGTTTTGCTCATCCAATTGGCTCAGCACACGGTTCATCAGAAACGTTTTACCCATCAGCGTCGGAGCTTTAATTCGAATTAAAGAACCAGGTTGTAAGAGGGTTTCATAGCACAATGCCTCGATCGGAGGACGCTCAATATAGCGATCGCTTTCTATCTGGACAACAGGAATTCCATAGGCACCATATTGCAATTGGGGTTCAGCAGGTTGGGACGGAGTTAATTCAGCAATATTTGGTGAAATCACCTGAGTATTGCTGCTCCGCTGTTCTTCCCAACGCCGCTTTAGAGCATCTTTGAAGTTGCTTTTTTTAACTTTTTCACCTAATGCATCAGACAAGAGTTTCCAAAGTTTGGGAGCAACGTCTTGACTGATATAGCTGGTAGCATACTGATGTTTTGCAGCAATCTGATCATACTCTTCCCGCTCCCAAGAACCTACCAACACCAAAATCTCCACATCGGTGAGATGCCGCTCTACCGTCGCAAGCAGCACTTGATTGGCAACTTCAATAGCTTCTTTAATATCAAACGACATTTTGATATGACAACATTACCCACCCATTCCTTAATATACCTTGTTCAACTGGAGAACTGACATTTTTAGGATTGCTGAATAGCAGCTTACATACTCCTACCCTGAATTAACCTGAATTGAACTGAATGAATTGCGTCATCAGGGCTGAGATAGTCCTGAATTTAACTCAATTCTTGAATCACGTCATAAAACATACTGAAGCATATTCCATGACGAGATTAAAAGAAGGCTCCCATGAAAATTTACTGGTCCGCCGAAAGTATGCCTGAGTTAGCCCATTTACCACCTAAACAGCGTCAAAAAGTTTTGCAAGCTTGCATCCGCAAATATGCCTTTAGACATTGGCAAACCTGGGTTTGCATGTTTTTATTAGGGGTCGGGATCGTCATAGCAGGACGATATATAGGTCCTATGGGAGCGGCTCTGGTGAGTGGTATATCCTATGGCACCATCAGCACCGTCATGAATACGGCTGTACATCCTGATGTCAAAAAGTATGTAGAACGTGGGTTAAAACCCTGAATTTAACTCAACTCATACAGTGATTCATGAATCATACTTGCAATATCAACGACTGAAACCTGTAATTGCCCCACAGTCACAGATTTATTGAGACACTCACAAGGAGTTACAACGATCATGAGAATTGACGGTACACCCTCGGATGATATTTTGGACGCCCGCGACCTTGGACAAAGCAACGACGAAATGTATGGTGACGCAGGTAACGATACCCTATGGGGTTGGTTGGGGGATGATGTCCTCCACGGAGGAACCGGGAACGATACCTTGATGGGAGAGTATGGTAATGATCTCCTGTATGGCGAGGACGGTAACGACACCCTTGATGGTGGTAGCGGCATCGATACCCTCTACGGCGGAACAGGTAGCGATCTTCTCCATGGCGGAAGTGATGTCGATACGCTCTATGGGGGAGGCGATAATGACCAATTAACAGGAGATGATGGCAATGACCTTCTCTATGGTGAGGATGGGGACGACTCTGTTCTGGCTGGCTATGGTAATGACACTGTCTACGGGGGCGCGGGTACTGATGTCATTTACGGCGGTCAAAGTTATGCCTACCCGGTAGAAGACACGGGCGACGATATCCTCGATGGTGGAACAGGAAATGACACCCTCTACGGGGAAGCCGGGAATGATACTCTGTATGGCAGAGATGGTAATGATACCCTCAATGGTGATAGTGGCAATGACTACATCGTGGGGGGGTCTGGTGCAGATACCATGGCAGGGGGGAGTGGCAATGATAGCTATGTTGTCGATGCCTCTGATGTGGTGACAGAGGCTGCTTCAGCAGGACTTGATACCGTTGTTTCTGCGTCCAGCTATACCTTAGGAGCCAATGTCGAAAACTTGACCTTGACTGATTCTGCGATCGCTGACGGCACGGGGAATAGCTTAAACAACTATATTTTAGGCAATGCAGCAGCCAACACAATCAACGCCAATGGTGGCGATGATCAGGTGAATGGTAGAGGTGGCAATGATGTTATTAATGGGGGTCTGGGAAATGACTCACTTTTAGGTGACACAGGCAATGATACCCTGCAAGGTTCAAGTGGCAACGATATCCTGTATGGCAACGATGGTAACGATTCCCTGCTAGGTGGCGATGATAGCGACATCTTAACCGGCGATAATGGCAGCGACATCTTAACAGGTGGCAATGGCAGTGATACCCTCTCTGGGGGTCTAGGTGCCGATAAATTTAGCTTCTCTTTTGCCTCAGACGGCATTGACATCATCAAAGACTTCAATCGCAGTGAAGGCGACACGATTGAAATCGTCAAATCCAGTTTTGGTGCCACATCCCTTAGCCAATTCAGCTATAACAGCACCACAGGTGCCCTGATGTTTGATGCTTCACCCTCTGATAATGTTGGACCACTTCAGTTAGCAACCCTGGAGAATAAACCTACGGGCTTCTCAGTTCAAACCGATGTTGTTCTGGTGTAATACCTGAGGATCACAAATTAATTAAAAACCCGGAAGTTTATGTTTGGCAGCGCGGCTGAGCCGCGCTGCCAAACATAAATCTTCGGGTTTATTTACTCCACGATTCTTAGACAGTGTGAGAGGCACACCCCAAAAGGGTACGCCTCTCACAATCCGCTTATCTGACAATTCATTTAAGGTTGCCCTAGAATCCGAATTTTTCTCACGACAAAAAGCTGTGCAGTAGGGTGTGCCACACAGCTTTTATCTATTTCTGGGTAGGTTAAACCGATGGCTTTCGTTTAGCTGGCGATCGCCGGAGCAACCAGGGCAACAGGCTGTGGCTCAGCAAATGCCAGGTCAAGTGGGAAGTTGTGGGCATTCCGCTCATGCATCACCTCGATCCCCAAATTAGCCCGATTGAGGATATCTGCCCAAGTCGGAATCGGATGACCTTGATGATCCAGAATTGAATCATTAAAATTAAAACCATTCAGGTTAAACGACATCGTGCTAACGCCCAACGACGCAAACCAGATGCCAATAACAGGCCAGGCTGCCAGGAAGAAATGTAACGCACGGCTGTTATTAAAGCTGGCGTACTGGAAAATCAGACGACCGAAGTAACCGTGGGCTGCAACAATATTGTAGGTTTCTTCGTCTTGCCCGAATTTGTATCCTGTATTGGCTGATTCTAGTTCACTGGTTTCACGCACCAGGCTGGATGTCACCAACGAACCATGCATGGCTGAAAACAAAGCACCGCCAAACACACCAATTACACCGAGCATATGAAACGGATGCATCAGGATATTATGTTCGGGCGAAAACACAATCATGAAATTGAATGTTCCCGAAATCCCCAGCATCATGCCATCCGAAAAGCTACCTTGTCCAATGGGGTAGACCAGAAGGACAGCCGTTGCAGCCGCAGCAGGGGCTGAAAATGCAACAGGAATCCAGGGGCGCATTCCCAGGCGATAGCTCAATTCCCATTGCCGTCCCATATAAGCATAAACAGCAATCAAGAAATGCAACACAATCATTTCATAAGGACCACCATTGTAAAGCCACTCATCTAAAGAAGCGGCTTCCCAAATCGGATAGAGGTGTAAACCAATGGCAGCAGAAGTAGGGACAACCGTTGCTGTGATGATGTTGTTGCCATAGAGTAATGACCCCATCACAGGTTCACGAATACCATCAATATCGACAGGAGGAGCCGCAACGATGGCAAGAATAAACACAACTGTTGCCGTTAATGCGGTTGGAATGAGTAATACACCAAACCAACCCACATACAACCGATTTTCGGTGCTGGTAATCCAGTCACAAAATCGCTCCCAAAGACTAGCGCTACTGCGCTTTTGCAAAATTGTTGTCATGATGAAAAGAGTGCAAAATTGAAATAAATGATGGATAGATAGGACAAGAATTCTTGACCTCTTTTATTTAATGACTTATTGACTATATAACTGTCAAGCAATAAATAGAGTTGTGGAGTGCTCTCTTTTATAGCAGTACGCCTCTAGATGAGGACGAGTTACAAGGGTGGAACCCCCACCTCCCCTAGTCCTAACGCTTATATGTAGGGCTATAGGAATGAGTTAGGATAAGCAGCCAAAAGAACTACAGGTTCGTTAATCTGCGATCCTGAGAGATTAGATATAAAATAAGATCCCAAGTTTGTTACAGCGCGGTTCTGGCATACCACAACAAACCTGAAATTTTATTCAACCGTAGATTTCTTAGGATTTTTATAAGATTAAAACTCACAATTTTTTTGAGAGAGTGCGGCAGAGCCGCACTCTCTCAAAAAAGTCATGCAAGTTATTTTTGTAAAGATACTTAGATAACATGGGTGGCCTGGGATTCGAACCCAGAACCAGCGGATTAAGAGTCCGATGCGCTACCGTTGCGCTAGCCACCCGTATACTCCAATCTTACCACTGAGTGGATGGTCTTCTCTTTTTAACGAGCATTGCTGAAGCCGACATTACTGCTTGTGGGGATGAATTTGAACACGAACCCAGAGAGTTTATGTTCAAATTCATCCCCTTATTTAAGGATTAATGATACAGAGATAATAAAGCCATAAATCTACATTTGCACACAACTCTTTTTCATGGGTTAGTTCTAAGCCATTTTTCCAGGAATAAGCCTTAACCTGACTAAAATCGGGTGTTAGTTGATTGATTTGTTCAAGCGGTCGGACGTAATAAGTTTTTAAGCGGAAATTGTGAGATTCATCTTTAATAATGCTATAGGTCGAAGCCTTAAGCTGAGGGCGTGTCAACGAACGATTGAAGAGTCGCAGTAGCCCTAACATAATCAAATTGACATAGGTTGTCAGAGGGTTGCAACTCAGCTGATTTTTCCAGTTCAACTCTCGTTCCATTCCTTGCAAATTGTGGCTTGAAAAGAAGAAATATCCTCCAGGTTTACCCACCCGCTTCACTTCTTGAAAGACTTTCAATCGATCAACATGAGAAATTGAATCAATCCCATTAAAGCTAAATAAAATAAAGTCAAACGAATGATCCTCAAATCGACTCATATCTCTGGCATCGCAAACTTCAAACACTGCGGCAGGAGATGACGTGGAAAAACGCTTTTGACACGCTGCAATCATATCCGTAGAGTAATCAATGCCCACATAGTTCAGCACTAATTTAGAAAAGTGTGCCGTAGTGCGCCCACCCCCCACCCCAATATCTAACATTTTCATCTTTGACCATTGACCTCGAAGCAACTCAAGAATGCTTTGTTCGGCAGGTTGTAGCTGACTTAACTGAGTATAATGATGCACCACACGACGGGCAGTGTAGGTATGCTGGTTAGAATCAAGCATTCAGCATCAGGCTTGAGTCGGGCTGGCGATCGCAGTCTATTAACATTTCATGGCTATTTATTGGGTGTACAATACCCTACCATGATTGCGATACCTAAATTTGAGCGCCCTGTCAAAGAGTTATTGCCTTACACCATTGAGTTAAAAATAATGGGTTGAAAAGCGGTGCTCCGTGCCACTTTTCAACCCATTACCGTTCTATTTCTGAGTAAGGAATCGCCGTCAACTCTCGCAAGGGCGCACCAACTCCACCTCCGTGATAGCAGAGAGAACTTAATCCCTGATTGACCCTAATTGACCACATTGAGGGAGGCGATCGCCGGTTTTGGGGCACGCAAGTCTGCTTCAGATAAGTGGGGTGTCTGAACATAGACCGAATCTAGCAAGATATCCAATACCCCTGCCTGAGCCGCCGTTGAGATTGCATGGTGAGTAATCAAATCACCCACATTCAAAATCACATTGTCTTGAGCATCTAACACGACCCGCATTACCGGACGACCCAAAGCTCCTTTAATACGACGTTCTATCCACTGTTGCTGTAAATCGCGACGGGCATATTTCAGTTGCGACCACAGTTGACGCGCACTAAGCTTGATTTGCTCTGCCCCATAATATAACTGTTCGCCAACCGTTTGAGCTGTTGAACCCAGGCGATCGCCTGTGGCTGCTAAAGCATTGGTTGCACTATGACGCGTCGCAGTACCTGTGGATAACCCAACCGCTTCCAACAAGTCTTGTTCTAAGCGATAGTTTTTCGCCCGCTCAATCACCGATCCGGTGACAATTTGCCCCTCAGCCGCAATGATAAATCCATCAGCGGTTCTGACCATGTGGCGAACTCGACGCCCCAGGGATTGCTCAACCACATAGCCCGCAACAACACCATCTACCTGACGACCCAATGCCGTTGACACACGACCACCCGTTGCCCGATACAGTTCGTCTAATCCACCCCATTGCTGGGCAATTGCTGCCATCTCTGCGGTTACAGTTTGTCCCGCTGTCGCGATTAGGCTACCGTCGGGGGTTGCAACACTCCATTGTGCGACTTTACCGATGACAAACGCTTTCTGGGCAGCGGGATCGACCACCGTATTGGTTACAGATGCGATCGCAGAACGCTGACCTTGTTGAAACTTCGCACTGGCTTGATTAGCTGCCACTTGCAGGCGATCGCTACTTTCCTGAGCAGCGTTGTGTAACCGTTCTCCTGTTTGATGAGTTGCGGCTTGCAACTGATTGCTCGCCCGCTGGCGCACACTTCCTCCGGCGGCACGGTAGAGCTGGTCAAGCACGCCTCTTTCCTGAGCTGAATTTGCATCTGCTGGGCTAATGATTTGCCCTTGCCTGACAACGACAGCACCATCCAGGGTAGAGACATCTTTTTGAGCCACCTTACCCACAGCAAATGATTTCTGCTCAGCGGGGCTTACAATCGCGTTGGCAACCGACATTTCTGCTTGACGTTTTACTTCTTGCAGTTTGTAATTGGCTTCCTGCGTTGCCAGTTGCACCTTATCCCCAGTCGCTTGGGCAGTTTCCTGCACCTTGGCACTGGCAGATAGCATTGCTCCCTTAATCCCGCCGACCTGCTCTTCCATCAAGTCTGCGACGTCCGGTGGTACGAAAGCAACATGATGACCAATTTTAATTGTTTGGGGTGCAGGCACAAACGACTTACCCGTATAAGCATCGGCAAATAGTCCACCCGATACTTCATACCCTTCAACTTGACCAGTTTGTTCGTCAAAGTAAAGGTCAACCATTCGACCCAGATTACGCCCTTCTGTTGTCATAATCTGAGTTCCTTTCAGGACATTATTGCGCTTCAAAATCTGCTTGATTAAATCAGATTGACTTGCCGAAATAACACTTTCCCGAGACGGTGCAATGATAGCATCTGAGCCGATCGCTTTTATATCCTGTAGGAGCAAAACTCTTGCCTCACGCAGGAAGCCAGCTTCTTCAATCAGTAATGCCAACAATTGGTTGTCATCTTGATCAAAAATCAGATCTTGCACACGACAGAATTTCTCTCCGGTATCATATGCAACAATTGTTTTATTGATGATATCTGTTCCCTTGCGCATTTTTGATATCTCCTGAAGGCTTACTTCTGAGTATTTATGGATAAATTGGGATCGTTAGACGGATGAACGTTACTAACATAATTTCTTTGCGCGCCAAAGTTAGGAACAACGTCTATAAAGCCGAAGTATTCCAGATAGCCCGTTACACCTACAACAGCGACAAGGAGTAACCCTGGTACCCAACTATTATCTGATTTCTGACCGACTAATCTAGGCATCTTTGACCTCCCATTAATTTTGATACGATCTAGGAGCGGAGGCGCATCCGGGGGCATCAACTTCACCCCGATTTGGCAACTCATCTCAATCTTTTCATCTACCTTGAATTCTCAAAGCCAATTATAAATTTGAACGTGAGACCTATAGGTTTCGCGCTCAAATTCGTGTGTAAAGCTACAACGCTTGAAAGGTAAAGGAAGATTGCTCCGGATCACCGATCCCCTAACCCAGAGTTCTCCGTGAGAAGGTAACAGCTTTGCCTGAATGCGTAAAGCTATATTGTTTCAAACGAAGCCTGAGTTTTAGGGTCGAAGACACCCCCGCATTAGAAATGCCGAATCTCTTACGCTGCTTTCTCTTTATTAAAGTCTACACCTGAGGCTCCAGCATCGTTCCACAGTTACAGGTGTCGTGATTAGTATCTCTATCGGAAGTACGGACTTACTAAAAAAGGCACCTGGATAGCCTTATTGACAAAGGATTTAGGATCGCTATATTAATTGATGTATTATAAAAACCGCTCAGCTTCTATTTACTTTCTAAACATACAGGAATCTCAAGCGTAAACTGAGTCCCTTTGCCCGGTTGCGAATTACAACTAATTCGTCCTCCGTGTTTCTCTACAATAATCTGGCGACTAATCGATAATCCTAATCCAGTCCCACGTCCAACCGCCTTAGTAGTAAATAAATGATCAAATATCTTCTCTTGCACATCGACAGGAATTCCTGATCCGTTGTCTTCAATATGAATTTTGACCATTTGAGAATCTGCCGAAACTTCAGTACGAATCATAATTTGATTAGGATTCTCCTGAATTTCACTAAATGTTCGAGTTTGATTTAATTCATCTAACACATCAATTGCATTAGATAAGATATTCATAAATACCTGATTGAGTTGCCCCGGATAGCAAGTAACTAACGGTAAATCTCCATAATCTCTAATTACTTTGATCTCAGGTTGTTTCTCATTGGCTTTAAGTCGATGCCTCAAAATCAATAACGTGCTTTCTAAGCCTTCATGTAGGTTAAATGTAACTTTATGAGATGTATCAGATCGGGAGAAAGTTCTTAAAGAAGTACTAATATTGCGAATTCGGTCAATCCCAGTTTGCATAGAAGCGACAATCTTAGGCAGATCCTCTAGAAGATATGCCAAATCAATTTCTTCAGCGTGTTCTTCAATTTCGGGATCTGCCGGATATTTTTTTTGATAAAGATAACAGTGATTCAATAAATCTTGCGTATAGTCCTGAATGCAGCGCAAATTACCGCTGATAAACCCTACAGGATTGTTGATTTCATGAGCAACACCCGCGACGAGTTGACCGAGTGTTGACATCTTTTCACTCTGAACCAGTTGAAGTTGGGTTTGTTGCAGTTGATGGACAAATTCAGATAACTCAGCCGTTCTTTGCTCAACCCGCTGTTCTAACTCCTGATTGAGCTGCTGTAACTTGGTTTCAGTTATAGTTTGTTCGGCAATTTTTTGATTCAGCAATATATTTTGATCTTCCAATCGCTGGGTCAAGTGATAAAGCTTTAAGTGCAACTTGACACGAGCTAATACTTCTTCTTGCTGAAAAGGTTTAGTGATATAGTCAACAGCCCCCAATTCTAGACCTTTCACCTTATCAATCACATCTGACAGCGCTGTCATGAAAATAATAGGGATAGCTTGAGTACTTTCACGTTGCTTCAGCCGTTGACAGGTTTCAAATCCGTCAATTCCTGGCATCATCACATCCAATAAGATGAGGTCAGGTTTAGCATACTCGGCTTGTTCAATCGCAGATTCTCCATCTGTTGCGACTAACGTTGTCCAATTCTCATCACGAATCGCTTCCGATAGCACTTTCAGATTGGTGTGGTTATCGTCAACGAGAAGAATTCGAATCAAGTCAGAAGAAGGTGTGATTAAGGAGAGAGTCATAGTCGTCACTCTGACATAGTAAATGGGCTAGTACACCAAATTAAAAGTTTTGAGAGGGGTGGAGATTCAGAATCGCTACGGACAAAGTTTCTTCAAACGTTAGAAGGGCAGACAAAATCAGGTACTTACAAATATTTTCTACGGCAAAAATTATTCTTCAAAGCGGCAACATTGACTTAGACATAAGCAGGGTTACGATTCCGATTTTAAGTTCCAACTGTGGCATTCTTGTGACAAAACAAAGTCCGACTGGGAGAATTCTTAGAAAGCAGTACCTGTTGCTCAAAGAATACCCCACCGATTTCCCAATCTCTCACCTCATAGCCAAGGCTCCATGTCCTTCCCCATTTAGGGGTATGGAGAATCTTCACGGAGAGAAGCCAGCTGATCCAAAAGAAATTCTCGTACTTTTTTGGTTTGAAACGCTGTCAGAAATGGCTGTAATTTGGATGCGAATACCATCAGCTTAGGATCATGACTCATCATCTCCTCTAAAGCTGTCTCAATCCCTTGCAGATTACCCATTAATGAAAGGTGATAGAGTTGTTCAAGCATATTTTCTGGAGGAACCGTCATCTCAGCCGTAGCTACATGTGCTGACTTGGCCATAGGGTTCTGAGGTTCACCACATTGATGCTCTCGATACAGCCATTCTAATTTGAGTTGATTTTGTAGAACTGTGAGTAACTGATTCAGTTGGATTGGCTTCGGTAAAAATGCATTGGCACCTGCCTTTAGGCTTTGCTGACGATCCGATTCAAATACATTTGCACTAGAAACAATGATTGGTACATCTTTAAGTTGCGGATGATCCCGAAGTTGGCTCATGAGCGCAAATCCATCCATCATGGGCATAGACAGGTCGGTCAACACTAAATCAGGTTGGTGAGTTGACGCTAAATCAAAGCCGGTCTGTCCATTATTTGCTTCAAGAGTGATGAACCCAACAGGTTCCAGCAAACTGACTAACATTGAACGAGTTTCTGAATTGTCATCTACAATCAAAATCTTAGGATGCCCTGATTTAACACCAATAATCTCCTGAGTTTGAGACGTTAGCCCTGCCAACATCGGATCGACAATGGCGGGTAGATTTAGATCAATCCAAAAAACACTACCTTCGGCAGCCTGGCTTTGTACATTTAATTGACTACCCATCAGCTCGACAATTCTCTGGCTAATCGATAATCCTAAACCTGTACCCTCTGATTTACGAGATGAATCTCCAACTTGTTCGAAGGGGAGAAAGATTTTTTCAAGTTGTTCTGGTGTCATCCCAACACCCGTGTCCTCAATCTGAAAACGGATGGTTGGATTTACACGATGAGAAGAAGAGGAGGATACAAGATCTTTTTCCTCTTGGTTCTCTTCCCTTATCTCAGTTGTAAATACATCCTTCCGCCTTTGACCGTCTCTGGTTTCTTGATGTCTACTATTGTTTGAATCTTGTGTTTCCTGGTCAAGAATTTGAACCTTAAAAGTAACACTACCCTGATCCGTAAATTTAACAGCATTGCCCAGAAGATTGATCAACACCTGGCGGAGCCGTTTTTCATCAACGTAGATCCGCTGAGGTAACTGATCTGCGATCGCCACCTGAAAGGTAAGATCCTTTTGTTCAGCCCGAATCCGACAAATTTCAGCGACACTGTGTAAAAACGCTGGAAAGTTAACATCGTTGGGATAGAGTTCTAACTTCCGGGCTTCAATTTTTGATAGATCAAGGATATCGTTGATCAACATCAACAAGTGAGACCCACATTGATAGATAATCGCAATGCCTTCTTGCTCTTTGGGAGTCAGTGTTTTAGAACGTTCTAAAACTTGAGCATAGCCCAAAATACCGTTCAGCGGCGTGCGTAATTCGTGACTCATATTCGCCAGAAACTCGCTCTTCGCCTGATTGGCAGCATCAGCAGCGTGTTTCGCTTCTGCCAGTTCTTGAGTTCGTTCTTTAACCTTTGCTTCTAGTGTTCTGGAATAATCTAACAGTTGATAGTTGGCAAATTCCAATTGCTGGTTGGTTAACTGCAACCGTTGGTGTTTAAAGGCAGCCGTCGTCAAAATAGTACTGATCGTTAACCCCATTAATGGAGAGACAACCGGGATCAGCATGCCGCCTAAAAAGGTGAGATACGCACCACCCATCAGCAGGCACCCTGCCCCAAATGCAGCAATAAATGGTCTAGACGTCCAGCGCTTTCGTGTTCCTTCCCGATGATTGATGGTTTCCAACCACCAACTGCCAACCGAACCTGCCATTGTCCAAATCAGAATCCATACCCCTTGCGACGGTTCTGACCATCCCCACAGCATAGCGCGACCTTCGGTCGCACCCCGAATAATCTGGCTGACTAAATTTGCGTGGATAATGACGCCGGGAGTGGGGCTAGTCGCAGAAAACCAGGAGTTGCTATAGGGGGTTTCGAAAAAGTCATTGGTGCTACTGGCAATTGAACCAATCAAGACAACGCGATCGCGCATTAGCTCAGGAGCAACCTTACCTGCCAAAACATCTTGCATAGGCACCGTTTGAAAGGCAGACTCCGCCCCCCGCCAATTCATGAGAATTTGGTATCCTCCCAAATCAGTAGTAGAATAGCCCGCAACCCGAGCTTTCATCGGCGTAAATATGGCTTGCCCTAAACGAAACTTTTGTTGATTGATATCAACAGATTCCAGGGTAATACCCTCAGCTTCCAGGTACTTTAATGCAGCGGCGGCTCCCAGGCTCATTTTGACAGTGCCTGCCGCTTGAGAGTCTTCTGCCGAAAGCAGGGCTCGACGAATTTTACGATCTGCATCTAACACTAAATCTGCTAGAGCAACCTGATTGACTTCCTCTAAGGCGGGCGGAGGAGCAACACGACCACTTGTAATCCGCTCAATCCCTAACAACTCAGGCGTGTTGCGAAACACGTTGGCAAGGTCTTCATACCCTGGCTCTTCTGGCAGATCTCGATAAAGATCTAAGCCAATGACTCGGGGTTGCTGAGCATGAATTTTTTCCAATAACTCTGCCAGAACCTGATCTGGAATAGGCCAGTCGCCGATAGCAGCAATGTCTGCCTCGCTAATGGTAACAACTACAACTTTATCTTCAATCGCTTCATGGGGTCGCAGGCGAAAAAATTCATCTCGAACTGCCCACTCTAATAAATTGAATATACCTAGAAAACTACCCGCGATAATGGCAGTCGCAACACCAGGTGTAATTATCCATACACTGCGGTGTTGTTGAATAATCGCTCTAAGTTTCTTCCACATGGGAGTTAAGGAACAAGATCGATAGAGAACATGGTGCTTTGCACGGGATTATAGCGCTGTACGGGTTGATTCAATACGGCGTTGTGGAGCACGGAGTGCTCCACAACGCCGTTTCTGTACTTAACAAACTTGCACACCGCTATAGTCGAAATTACTATTTTTTAGAAAGATCCTTTCATTTAGAAAGGGAACCCAAAACCTGATCAACTCTGAATGAAGTCATCGTAAAAAAGAAACCCTGTTTTTGGTGCGGCGCGATGCACCGCACCAAAAACATAGTATGGGTTTTCAAACGAATTCGATATCAGAAGGGAACAACGAAGCATTCTAGCCTTGATCGTTTGGGGTTACGAATGGATCTTAGTCAGCCGAGACAGTCGTAATCGGTGTGGCTACCACTTCGTCAAGCCCGACAGAATTAAGCAATTCTTCCCATTCCTGGGTAATAGCTTCACTCGTGGGTTGTTCCATGCGTAACGTTGCCCACAGGGCAGCCGTGTCATACCAAACTCCATTCTCAGCCAGCACTGTCGCAGATTCTACAGGGTTAGCTTGAGCAAGGGCCAAAGCCAGAGTAGAATCCGTTTCAATCCGCCGAACCCAGCCATCGACAAAGGGACTGGCAGGTGTTAAATTACCATCCAAATTCAGGGTGAGATACCACTGATAGTTTTTGTCGATTTCCAAAGCAGGTGCATCTTCTGGAAGTTGCACCGTAATAATGCCTGCCTCGCCAGAGATAGGGATCTCCATGCGGTAGACCAGATTACGGTTTTCATCCTTCAAACTGAAGACAGCTTCTTGAGCAGTAGAAGCCGGAAGATATACCAAAATTGTTGGATGTGCAGACAGAGTAGTGCCGTAGAAGCTATCAGGCATCAGAGCCATCATCGACAATGGTTGACTGGCTAATGCGCCATTGGAACCATATAAATTTGTCCTTGAGGCTCCTGCATCGGCATATGTAGGAGATGCATTATCCGGTGGTGGAGTAAACCCATTGCGAGAAGCACCCCCACTGCCATTCTGTGGAGTTGCATTATCCGGTGGTGGAGTAAACCCATTGCGAGAAGCACCCCCACTGCCATTCTGTGGAGTTGCATTATCCGGTGGTGGAACGAAGCCGTTACGGGAAGCACCCCCACTGCCATTTTGTGGAGTTGCATTATCCGGTGGCGGAATGAAGCCGTTACGGGAAGCACCCCCACTGCCATTTTGTGGAGTTGCATTATCCGGTGGCGGAATGAAGCCGTTACGGGAAGCACCCCCACTACCATTCTGTGGGGCTGCATTATCCGGTGGTGGACTAAATGTAACAGCGTGGACTGGTTGAATGGCAGCGTCCATCATTCCCACCACGAGAACCATTCCTCCCAGTGTTTTCAGGAAGTTACGTTTCATTGTGTGGTTTCACTTGGTAATTGGAACATAGAAATCAGTTGGAACACACTTTTTTGCCGAGTTTGAATGTCTAGCCTCAAGCCTGAACAGGAGATACCTTTTATATAAGTAGATAAACAGAAATAGAGATACGCCATTTTCAGGCCATGTGCGCTGAGGGCGCGCACCTCCTAAAAATAAACAGGTACTGTATTTTGTCTAAGTACTTATCAAGATTCCCTATTCTCATCTTAGAAAGATTAATCACATTGGGATTCCGCAATTCCTCGTATTTACTTATCCGATACCACCGTAGTTTTACTTATTTTCTATACGAATCCTCTTTAAAGCTAAGTAGAACAAAGGAAATCTATGGGTATATGCCCCCTTGTGGCAACGGAATCTTTACAATCCTGTTGGTAATCCTATTGGGATTAAGGCTCATTTTCGATACAGCCATTTTCAATTGATTAAGCCACAGATTTTTTGTTGTGTGCCGCGCTCCGCGCGGCACACAACAAAAAATCTAAACATATTCAAGCGCGAAGCGCTGTAGGTCAATAGAGTACTTCACGCCCGAATCGATAACGGGCGTTGTGTGATCGCCTCGCGAAACGAGGCGATCACACAACACCTTACACGTCACACCCTTGAGCAGATTGAGCCATACATTACAACCAATTTCCGACCAGAACATAGGCTGACCAAAAAAATGGATCCGTATAAATCGGGTCTGCCAGCAAAGATTGCTGTGCTTTCTGCAACGCCGTAGCTTTGGTCGTACCAGGGATTTCCAATTGCTGATAAAAAACGGTCATGAGTTGAGCAGCGGCTTGATCTTTAACGGGCCACAACGTTGCTAGAGTAGAGCGAGCGCCAGATTTGACGGCTAAGCCTGCCAGCCCTAATACAGCGCGATCGTCACCCGCTGCCGTATCGCAGGCACTCAAAACCAACAGCTCAATGGTTTCTGCCTGACTATTGGCTCGACTCTGCAATAATTCGGACAACTCCCAAATGTTGATTTGCCCGTCCCAGGTCAGCAGGAATGTATCATTTTGGTTGGAGCTAAATTGCCCATGGGTGGCAAGATGAACCACATTGGTTGACCCCCTGCGTAACTGTTGAGCGATCGCCTCTTTAGTAAAATCTTGATTTAGAACAACAGGTGCCGAAAGTAACTGGGCAATATCATTGACTTCTGATTCTACGGCAGGAAGAGCACTGAAAAGTCCACGGGCTTCGCTGATACCACCGACCATGGCATGAATGTGCTGTTGATCCAACGGTTGTGCCGTCATCAGTTGTAAGCCCGGAGAAAGGGCGATCGCATACGTTTGGATGACATACTGTTGTCCATCATGAAGCGCTGCCATGGGTACATTGCGAAGCAGTCCATCTAGAACAAAAACCAAGGTTTTGGTCTCATCCAACAGGTGATCGGCTTCCGCTGGACGAATCAACCAGTTATAGACTTGTTGTGCATAGGCCAAGTGTTCTGCCCGATCGGCTGAGGGGTGAAGTGCAGCCAATAACGCATGCAGAGTATCTTCGACATCAGATTGACTGACATCGGTGCTGTAATAGTGTAAAGACTGACCTGGCATCGAGACGATAACCGCTAACCGATCGGGCAAGATGATCGGATAGATGACAGTCGCGGTGCGATCGACCTGGTCAATTTGTTTGGGTTGAGCATCCAGACAGGCTTGTCGTAAAAAGTTATCGAGTTCTGCCAGTTGCAGACCTTCAATCAGTTCTCGCGCCTGGGTCAGTGACGATTGATTGGGGCTACCAGCCAACAATAATTCCACCAATTCTCGATAAATGGGTTCAACATTTTCTCGGAAAGAAAATTGAATATCTGGATTAATTGCTACCAAATCTCGGCGTAAGGATTGCAATGCGTTAACCGATTCAGTGTATGCAACGATCGCATCCTGGCGCTTTCCTTGATAGTTCAAGAGTTGCCCTAGCTGCCCTGCCGATTGTGCAACCAGGTCTTCTGCCTGGGTGTTACGAGCGATCGTAAGGGACTGCTGGGTCAGGTCAATCGCCTCCGACCATTGTTGGGTTTGTCGATATAACAACCCCAATTGTCGGAGTGCATGAGATTCTGCACGAGAATCTTGAATCGTCCTTGCGGACTGCACCGAGGTTGCCAGCAATTGTGCCAATGATGAATAAGACAAAAGGGAATCTGGCAGGGAATCGTCCATCAAACTATGGGCAAAATTCACGGTGGCATAAATGGCATCTCGGCTCGGTGGCAGTTCAGTTAATTGTTGCTGAATCAGAGGAATCAGGTTTTCTACCTGTTGCCATTGGGCTTGCTGAATCGCGATCTGAAGCTGACTTAAGCGTGCATGTACCTGATCGATAGGAGTATGGGCTGCTTGTTCTGCGGCTTCAAAGTAGGCGATCGCAGTGGTCGGATCATCCAACTCGGCTGCCAGTTGACCAATATTCAACAGCGTAGAACTCAGTTCATTCACTGCCCCAATGCGTCTGGCGATCGCTAAACTTTGCCCCAGGACTTCATAACTACTTCTAACATCGCCAATGACCTGCAATGCCGTGCCAAGACTGCGCAACCCACTGACCTTCAAATCAGAATCAGGTAGGGTTGCCAATTGTTGATTCAAATCGTCTAACCGTCGTCTGGCTCGCTGATAAAACCCTAAACTTTGCAGAGCTTGCGTCTGATTGATTTGGCTGCCCAATGCACCCAATTCATCACCAGCTTGTTCATACAAACGTTGGGCTTGCTCCCAGGTAGCCAAAGCTGTTTCAGCTCGCCCCTGATGCAGCCATAAACTGGCTTGTGTATTCAGTGCCTGTGCTCGCAAAATTGGGCTGGCAGGCGGATTGGCACGATCGAAAAGTTCTAGACTCTGGTTAATCGCATCCTGAGCCGCATCCCATTGATTGAGCACTTGATAGGCTGAGGAGAGATAGCTCAGTGCCAATGCCTGCTGTAGAACATCTCCACTGGCTGCGGACGCAGCAACGACAGCTTGCCAGGTGGCGATCGCATCTGCAAATCGACCCGCTGTGTAAAACTGTTTTCCTACGTCTATTGAAGGAGCTGTGTTTTGTGGTGGTGTTACCTCAATTGGAGGAGATGAAGATACTTCGGTACTGGATGCCCCAGAGAATGGTGCAAGAGTCGCATGAACAGCCGTAGGTATTAGGGTTAAAAACACGCCTAACGAGGCTAAGATAACGAGTTTCCAAGTCTTTTTCATAACAATAGTTAGCTCTGCTAATAAATAATGACTGGGATAGAGAGTAGGTTACTTTTTTTAAGGCTTACTGGTTTAGCCTGGAGTGCCTTGGTTGAAGAGTTATGAACAATCAGAGTTGAGCCAGGAAATCTTAGAAAATGCGATCGCACTTTAGTGCCCCATGCTTGTAGCTGAGCAGGTTGCAGAATTGGGTGCAGGCATCTGTGCAGGGGTGACTGCAATCAATTCTACTTGCCCTGCTTCATTTCTCACCCACCCATTCATTTCAACCAGGTGTTCAGGGTCGGTCGGTACGGTTGGAGTAGCATTAGTCAAAGGTTGTTGTCCTCCATTCATCGCGTCAGACAAATCACGCATATCATTCCAGGGGCGATCGCTGGTTACCTGTTCACTCGGATTCAGCGGCACCCCTCCTCGTCCGGTGGCAATAAAGCGACTGCTCGATTGCTCGGCACATCCCGTTGCCACTTGATTGCTGACATCGACCACCGTGTCCGGCAGGGGGACGACATCTGACCCTGGATCTACATCCGGATTGCTGATAGCCACCGTGCCACTGTAGGCAGACCCCAACCCAGACGACGCTGTAATATCACTCTGGGGGGTGAGCTGTTCGCGAAATTCAGTGCCAAAAATGCCCAGAGCATCAATCGCAATTTGTCCACCAAAGCTATTGGTGGAATTGGCAGTGATATCGCTGTTTTCACCGTCTACTGCCACAATGAAATCGCTGTTAATCGCAATGTTGCCACCGCTACCCCGACCACCCGCTGTGGTTGAAATGCGGGAGCGATCGCGCATGAGTAATACATTCTGAATGTTTAATTGAATGTTACCTCCCTCCCCTGCTGCTGTGGCTGCTGTAATTTGCCCCTGGTTTCGAAGATTCAGGGTATCAGCATGAATCGTTAGTTGTCCGGCATTGCCAATTCCTTCATGCTGCACCGTAATGAGCCCACCCTCTGCTACTGTCACCTCATAGGCATTGAGAGATAGCGCTCCCGTATCTCCCCTGGGCACAGCAGGTAGATTGAAGGCTTGTTGAATACTTGGATCAAGGATACTTGTGCTTGCAAAAATTTGTGCTGGTCTACCGTTTGCAGCCGTTCCGCTCACTAGTACTGTATTCGCATCAATGGTGACCCGACCCGCCGAACCTGCTGCCCCATTTGTCGAGCCAACCGCGCCGCCATCTTGAACTGCCAAGCGAGGGGTTTGAATAGTGATATCGCCCGCGTCCCCTCGACTGATCGTGAAGGTGCTCAGTGATCCATGGAGATTTGACCTTGAATCAACACCTCGAACGGTGATGGAGTCAGATGCATGTACTCTGAGATTGCCACCATGTCCAGTTCCTACTCCGGTATATAGGTTTTGCCCAAGGATAAATTGGGTTCCTGATGCCAGTACCGCACCTTGTTCAACCAGCAACCGTTGGGTGGAGATGCTGACATCTCCAGCATTGCCTGACGTAATGGTGCTCGTACCAATACTACTCGTAATGATAGGATCAAGATTGACCCCAGATATCTCGATCGATTCACGAGCATTGACTGTAATACTTCCAGAATCGCCACTGGCGACTCCTGAAGGGCTTGTAGACTGAGAAAGTGAAGCACCAGAAATATTTGCACCCTCGTAGAGACCGAGACGCCTCGTAGAGACTGAGATATTTCCGCCATGACCAGACCCTAAAGTGAAGCTTCCTAACCCACCTAGCACCAGGGGACTGATTCTTCTGGCAGTAATCGTCTGGTTAGCACTGGCAGTAATATCACCGCCTTGGCCTGCGCCCAGGGTAAACGACTGGAGCACTCCACCATCCAATAGGGTGAAGCGATCGCCCAAAATTGTCAGATCTCCGCCTGCACCGGCACCGGCTGTCATCGTGCTGAAACCGCTGCTGGTGGTGGAATTGAAAGAATCAACACCGACCGCAGTAATCGTTCCCGATGCATTCACCATAACGTCGCCCCCGTGTCCAGTTGCCTGGGGTCCCACCAGACTACTCACCTGCCCACCATTTCGCAGTCTGATGTCTCCAGTCGATATACGAACAGTGCCACCATTGCCTGTTGCCAGCGTATCCGTTGTAATTCGGCTGTTGAACAAGTCTTGCTGGGCAGGATTGGCACTGGCAGGGGAAGATCCACCAACGAACACGGAATCGGCGTTGATCTGGATATCTCCCGTTGCACCACTCCCTTGATTTAAGGTTTGGATGCGACTTCCCGATCGCAATGTCAACTGTGGGGTATTGATTTGGATTTGCCCGCCCCGACCCCTTGCCCCCGGAGTCAGTTGATTGACAATCCAACTGCTAAAGGGATAGATGGAATTTACACCCGTCAACTCCAGCGCATCTGCTGCTCGAATGACGATATCTCCGCCGGGTTGCTGCCCGGATGTGGTTGCTGCAATTTGCGAATTGTTTAGCGTTACTCTGCCTCCGTACACATGAATGCCCCCAACCTCATTGCTCAAGGGCATCCACAGCGACGATCGATTCAGAAATTGAACGGTTCGAAAGGTATGGATCTGTTCATACCCCAGTTCCCAACCGACGGGGCTGGGGGTCAGGCTCACTTCTCCATCGGCAACACTACCAATTTCCAGTCTGCCTGCCACTGCTGTCGCGATCGCTCCATCAAACGTGACATTTCCCCCCACGAGTGCCAGAGTTTGTCCGGGTGCAACAGCCAGCCCGAAATGGGTCGTTGGCAATACCTCTTGATTTCCTGAGCCGTTGACCCGGATACGACCGGGATTTTCACCCATTTGCAAGCCGATGGGAGCACTGATGCTTAACAGAGGAGCCGTTGAGGCAGGGTTAGCACTAAACACCGTGCCATCGGAAAAGTGCAAACGGTCGGCTGTGCTGCCGATAAAGGAACCCCCAATGTTTAACTGGGCATTGGGTCCAAATAAAATGCCAGATGGATTGAGTAAAAACAAATTGGCATTCCCATTGGCACGAATTAGCCCATCAATGTGAGAAATATTGCCACCCGTCACTCGGCTAAAAATATTCCGTACATTGGCAGCATTATTAAAGTAGGCTGACCCGCCACTGGGCACAGAAAAGTCACGAAAGCTATGGTACAGGTTACGTCCAGCGCGATCGCCAGCTTCAATGGTAAAGTTGCGTCCATCGGGCGAAGTAATACGAGTGGAAAGCGTGCCATCAGATGTGATTTGCGACCATCCGGGTTGTGCCGTCAAACAAGCTGCACAGACAACAGCAACAGTGAGCGCCAATGGAAAACTTTGATACATACAAAAATAGTCCTATAAAAATAAGGCGATCGCCTACCACTCCAGCAACTTTATCTTTCAGGGTTCCCACACTGGAGAGACAGAATACTTATTGCCCCATACCGAATGCTGAGCAGGTTGCATAAGTGGGTGCAGGAACACTTCCAGGTGTGACAGCAATCAGTTCGAGTTGCCCTGCTTCATTCCGCACCCAACCATTCATTTCAACAATCTGAGCAGGGTTCGTCGTTGTAGTTGAAGAAGCACTCGCAACAGTGGGTTGTCCTCCATTCATCGCGTCAGACAAATCTCGCATATCACTCCAGGGGCGATCGCTGGTCACCTGTTCACTTGGATTCAGCGGCACCCCTCCTCGCCCGGTGGCAACGAAGCGACTGCTCGATTGCTCGGCACATCCCGTTGCCACTTGATTGCTGACATCGACCACATTGTCCGGCAGGGGGACGACATCCGACCCTGGATCTACATCGGGATTGCTGATGGCAACTGTGCCACTGTAGGCAGACCCCAACCCGGACGACGCTGTAATATCACTCTGGGGGGTAAGCTGTTCACGAAATTCAGTGCCAAAGATGCCCAGAGCATCAATCGCAATTTGTCCACCAAAGCTATTGGTGGAATTGGCAGTGATGTCGCTGTTTTCTCCCTCAACCGCCACAATAAAGTTTGTATCAATCGCAATATTGCCACCACTCGCCGTTTCCGTTGCATTGGTGGTAATCGAACTGCCCTGACGGAGCAACAACATCTCACTTTGCAACGAAATGTTGCCCTGATCACCCCCGGCAACATCGGCACTCACGCTGGATTGATCATGCAGTTGAATCGTATTCGCTCGCACGGTGACGTTGCCTGCACCTCCACTCCCCTGTCCACTCACAGAAATGTTGGCGCGATCGCTCAAGTACAGCTCAGGAGTGCGCAGAAAGATTGACCCCGCCGCCGCATCGGTCGTCGATTCAGCCGCCAGTTGCGTATGGTATCCGCTCAATCGAATCCCCTCATTGGCAAGAATGCGTAAGTTACCTGCCCTACCACTCCCGGAGGTGGACGCGCTGATTTGAGAGTTATTTAATAGCGAGAGGCGATCGCCTTCAATGCTTAACTCTCCTCCTACAGCAGTGCCCTGAGCATTGGTTGAAATCCGGCTACCATCATCCAGCACCATCTGAGTTGCCGTAACCTGAACGTTGCCTCCGCGTCCGGCTTCATGGGCATCGGCTAAAATCTGGCTTTGATGAGTTAGTTGCAGCGTATCGTCAACTTGTAATTGCACATCGCCACCCTGTCCCACTTGCGTTGAAGCATTGATCAGGCTGCGATGGTTGAGGTGCACAGAGTCTGCTTGAATGGTGAGACGACCGGCATTGCCCGTACCCAGGCTTTCCACACGAATTTGTCCTTGATTGGCAAACAGCTCCCCCACTCGTAAATTGAGCGTACCAGCATTCCCTGTGCCTTCAGCCTGGGTGCTAATGCGGCTAGTACTCAACAAATCCAGGGTGGCAGCCACCAAATCAATCTGTCCGCCATTCCCGGCACCCGTTGTAGAGGCAATGATGGTGCTACCCTGGCGCAAACCAATAGTATTGGCGTGCAGACGCATATTGCCGCCGCTGCCTGCTATCGTGCTTGCTCGCAAGTTACCTGCTTGATTGAGAAAAATGGCGTTGGCATCGACACGCAGATTTCCAGCATCCCCACGTCCAGAATTGCTGACGGTGATTTCCCCGCGATGGTGAACCCGGATGGTATCTGCGGCAATCGTAACCGAGCCTGCTGCGGCATCTGTGGTTGAAGAAGCAGTGATGCTGCTGGGCAATAGCGCACCATTGATGGGGACTTGAGCAACACCCCCAACATTGATCGTGTTGACGCGCAAGTTGATATTTCCAGCCGTGCCATCTCCTTGAGTAGACGAGGTCACTTGTCCACCGCTAAAGACATGCAGGCGATCGCTCTGAATCGTTAAATTGCCACCGTTACCCACAGCACCGTCACCCACAGCAACGGTGATGCCGCTAACCGTGTGGCTGAAATTATCCATAACCGCATCCCTGACCGAAATATCTCGTGCGTGAATATTTACATTACCGGCGGTTCCGTTCCCCGCTAGAGCAGTAGAAATGGTTCCACCGTTGGACAAGCGTATATCTCCAGCATCGATCGTAATCGTTCCGCCCTGACCTTCCGCAAGCGGTTGGATAGAACTGATGACCGCAGCCGTTAGCCCCACAGGTGTCGCTCCCTCAATTTCCAGACTATCGGTAGCCCGGATTGAGATATCGCCAGTCGTACCCGTCGTCAAAGATTCAAATCCAGGGAAATTAAAACCGAGCAAATCGGTACTAATGCGCCCTCCATGAAGTAAGCGCACCCGATCTGCCTCAATCGTGATGTTGCCGCTATTATTCTGGTTGCCCGCACTGACCAATGTGGTAATGGCACTGGGAGAAGACCCCGTTGTGGGGAAAGGGTTGTATCCATTCAGCTCTACATCTGAGGCTCGCACAGTAATATTGCCAGAACTAGAATTGTTAATCAGCACAAGCTGAAACGTAATCGGATCAAGACCAAAACTAATGAGAGACTGAAGCCAAGCACCATTGGCAATGTATAACCGTTCCGTTTCAAGCGTAATATCCGCTGCTCTAGCATGGTCTCCCGAGACACTGGTGTAAATACCCGATGTAGCGTACTGCTCTGGCGCAGAAGCTCCTAACAAATCTACAAATTCTGTGGTTTGAATCGTGATTCCCTGCCCTTGACCCGATGCGCCAGTAACGGATGAGATCCCCGACCCATCTTGTAGGGTCAAACCTCGCGCCCGGATATTGATTGCACCACCATTGACGCCACTGGTGTCAAGCGAGGAGGATCGACTTAATGAAATCGTGCCCCAATCCGCCGTGCTGGGCGAACTTGCAAGATGGAGATGGGTTCGAGCATTCAAACCTACTTCAGCATTCTGCACAGCCCACAATTCCATCCGTCCATCCGGAACCGCTATCGTTGCACTATCAATATCAATCTGGCTACCAACCAGGGCAACGGCTTGAGCCTGAAACAGTTGGCGAGGTCGCAAAAAGAAGTTGGATACTGGTAATCCCTCTGCTCGAATGGCTCCAGCATTCGCTCCCAGTTGTAACCCAACCGGAACACTCATAGTCAACAAGGGCGTTCCCGTCCTGCGAACAGCACTGAACTCGGTACCATCGGCAAAGCGAATGCTGTCAGCCGTGGTACCAACAAACGTGCCGCCGATGTTTAAAGATGCATTGGGTCCAAATAAAATTCCGGCAGGATTGAGGAGAAATAAATTGGCATTACCATTGGCACGAATTAGTCCATCAATGTTAGAAATATTGCCACCCGTCACTCGGCTGAAAATATTCCGCACATTGGCAGCATTATTAAAGTATGCCGAGCCACCACTGGGCACAGAAAAGTCACGAAAGCTATGGTAAAGGTTACGTCCGGCGCGATCGCCAGCTTCAATGGTAAAGTTGCGTCCATCGGGTGAAGTAACACGAGTGGAAAGAGTACCATCAGACGTAATTTGAGCCAAACCTGGATGTGACGTCAAACCCGTCACAACGGCAACAGTCAGGGCAATCGTAAGGGATAATTTTTTAGACATAACAGTGACATTGTTTGATGTGTGCGATCGCCTGCCAGTCCCCAGCAGACTTGATTATGTATAGAGATAACTAATTCAAAAAGGACGCCAGAGCAGAGAGAAATAAACGCCATTCTCCTGCAATGAATCCCCTTCTGAATCGACATCAATTAGAGGAATACCCCAGTCTAACCGGGCAGAAAAGCGATCGCCCATTTGCCATTGCAAACCCAAGCCAACAGATAAAAGGCTATTGGGGTCTGGGTCTGGGCGATCGCCATTATTCCAGCCCATCCCAAAGTCAACAAATGGAATCACCTGTAAGATGCCATTTATATCTCGTGCTCTTAAAATGGGCACGCGGACTTCGGCTGATGCCAGAAACCCGCTGTCTGTTAGTAATTGATCTTGGCGATACCCTCGCACCGTCCGTTGCCCACCCATACCAAACTGTTCTTGGGGTACCAACTCATCGCCGGTTAACTGTAAATCAGATCGTAAAACCAGGAGTGTATCTGGGGCTAAGAGATGAACCCACTGCCCTTGACCCCGCCACGCAAAAAAGCGGCTATCGGGCCCCCTATCACTGATGGTCGAGTCTAATGCATCTAATCCCACACTAAATTGCGATCGCACCGCAAATACATCGTGTTGATCTCGGTTAGTCCATTCCTGGGTAAACCGTAATGCTGAAATGCGGGTACGACCATCCTCATCGGCTCCAATCGATGGAAAAGGAATTGGATCACCAAAGTCTTCTAAAAACTCACTTCGACTTTCTTGCCGAGAAGCGGTCAAACTCAGCGCAAACTCTTCACTGGGTGTTTGGATAAGCGGTTGACGATAGGTTAATTCATAATACCGAGACTCTGATTGTATATCTAATACATCAAAGGGAGCTTCAATAATATCGCTGTTACTAAACCCAATACTAAAATTCAAGGTGCCATTACGCGGATTCACAGGAATGGTATAACTTGCATCAACGGCGTTACTTCCCTCTGTGTTGGTATAGTCCAGGTTCAGGCGATCGCCCAGACCGAATACGTTAGCATGGGTCAGGCTGACTCGTCGGCGAAAGCTTCCAACGGCTGGCGATCGCCCATTATCAATCGCAATTTCTGCACTGAAGGGATCAGCTTCATCAATTGCTACATTTAAGATGCTGGTTCCGGGTCGAACACCCGCCGCTAAATCAGCGGAAATGCTATCTAACAGCGGATCAAGCTGTAGCAATTGCAAGCTTTCTAAAAGTCGATTAACATTCAACGGCGTATCTGCCGTTCGTGCCAGACGACTGCGAACATATCCAGGATTTAAGTGGCGGTCGCCTGTAATCGTAATGTCTTCCAGTGTGCCTTCTACGACCTGGATTTGGATAATACCAGTGTCTAGAATTTGGGGTGGAATATAGGCACCGGAGGTAACGTAACCCTGTTCAACATACAGTTGTGTGATGGCAGTCCGGACTTGAAACAACTCCGCAAACGTTAGCGGTCGGTGGGTAAACGCAGTGGTGACCGCAGCAAAATCGTCTGCACTAAAAACCGTGCTACCCACTACTTCAAACTTTTCTACTGTAACGGTTTCAGGAATCTCTTCTGGATTCGTTCCGGATGGAACGACGGGAGTAGAAGGAGAAGGTTGCAACAGTTCTGCCGGAGGGGGCAGAGGCATCGGAGCGTCCAGCTCCGGTAATGGCTCTGTGGAAGGTGCTTCTACGTCTTGTCGTAATACAGGAGCCAGAGGATCTGAGAGCGCTGGGCGATCGACATTGGGCACTTGTGCAACGCTCATCTGTGCTGACAGGGGAGCGGCTTGCAGCACAGAGTCCTGAACCTCTAAAGTCATGGACTCCGACGATGCTGCATCTGGGACACTGAATGGTTGCATAGGTCGAGGTTCAACCATGAAGCTCTCTACTTTAAGGCTCTCAGGCTCATGCTTCGAATCAGAACCAATACGATTGAATTGAAGGGGATCTGAAATAGCATTTGATCTCAGGGCGGCCTTTGCTGAATCAGACACGATTACTAAAACACTGATCAACGAGCACAGGTGAATAAAAACTCGAACGGCAAATAAATACTGCCGAAAACTGAACTTGTTCATAAGAGTAATAAGGAAATATGCGGATCCAATCCGTTGTCATAGCAAGCAGTGAGGCAGTAGACTAACCCTTAATCGGAGAATTCCCGCAAAACTGGCAATCCTACCTATTTCAAAAAGTTTATTTTTGCCAGGGCAATGACGCCTTTACGGAAATAAATCTATGGTTCTAGCCGATTCATGATTCTTAAGGAATTGGATGAGACCCCTGATTGCCCTTCACATTCATACCCAAAACTAGCCACGTCCTATCTTGCAGATAGCTCAACCCAACGGCGATCGCCTTTCAGGTTTCTATCAGTAAATACCGAAACATATCTAGATCACTTAAAAAAATAAGATTTAGTTAAGAAAACAAGATAAATTTCCCCAAGTTTTTCACATTTCATATCTAATCTGGAAAAAGAGAACTGTTTAATGAAAGCTCTGTTCATTAAACAGACGCATATCTGATGGCAACGACTAACCCCTAAACCCGCATTCAGTTCATAGACTCAATCGTGGCATTGCTTAGGATCACAAATTAATTAAAACCCGGACGTCTATTTTAGGAAGCGCGGCTCCGCCGCGCTTCCTAAAATAAATCTTCGGTTTTATTAAATCCATGATCCTTAATAGCGGGATGAATTTGAACGTGACCCCAAAGGGGTCACGTTCAAATTCATCCTCAAAATCAGTAGTGCTGAATAGTTTGGCTGACTTTTTGTCCAGGTTTCATCGAAACCACAACTCAATCCTATACGCTTATATTGACTAATGTAGTGATGCTAACTAGACGAGATTTTACACGACTATCTTTATTTTCGTTGGGGTTAGGACTGACGAATTGCGCCCGTGTATCGGGTCAGACTCAGTCAGCCATGAACTTGGGAACATCGTCAAATGCTACTGATCTAACCATCTGGTGGGAACAAGGGTTTTTGGCTGAAGAAAATGAACAAATTCTCCAGATTGTCCAGCAATGGGAACACCGTTCAGGGCGACGGGTGAGCTTGAAACTCATGTCTGTTGACAGCATGAATCAACAACTCAGTCCGTTGCTAGCCGATCCAGATCATCACCAAATTCCCGACATTGTTTACTCGGTCGGAGTGGATACCAGCCTTGCCCCTAACCTTGCTTGGCGCGATCAACTCCTCGATCTATCAGACGTCATTCAACCTGTTCAAGACAAATATACAGCGATCGCCTTATCTCAAGTCTCCTATCGCAATCAAATTCGAGGTGAACGGAGCTTCTATGCATTACCCCTATGGCAGTCAGATGATTACATTCACTACTGGGGCAATTTGATTGCCGACATAGGTTTTAGCCCAGAAGATGTACCGCAAGAATGGCACCCCTTCTGGCAATTTTGGCGATCGGCTCAAGCTCAATTGCAAGCGAAGGGTCATGCTGATCTCTATGGCGTTGGGTTATGCATGTCATCAGTCGGCTTTGATACGTACACATCGCTCAAGATGTTTTTAGACGCCTACGATGTCGGTGTCGTGAATGAATCAGGTCAACTGTTATTAGAACAACCTGAAAATCGTCAGCGATTTATAGATGCTTTGACCGAATATACTAATTTTTATTTACAAGGCTATGTGCCTCCCACAGCCGCGCAATGGACGGGTTCAGGAAATAATACGATGTTCCTGGATGGTGGCATTTTGATGACCCAAAATCTTACCTTATCTATTCCTTTAACTCAAAAGCTGACCGACAACCAATATAACCAGGATGCGTTCAGGCGCTATCGGCAAATTGTCACGATCAATCGCCCTCTCAAGCTCGACGGTACCGAATTATTAACACGCAAAGGCATCAAACAAGCCATTGTACCAAAAGCGAGTAAGAATCAAACAGCAGCTAAGGAATTCTTGAGCTACTTGATTCAACCAGCCAACTTAAATCAGTTGCTTCAGGGGTTTAAAGGACGGATCTTCCCCGTCATGCCAGAATTACTCAAAGATCCCTTCTGGAAAGATACCAACGATCCACATCTGTCATCGGCTTTAGAGATTTACAATCGTCCTAGCTTGATTCCCTATGAGGTCATGCACTCTGCTTTTAGTGAAGTTCAAAACCAACAGCTTTGGGCAAAGACGGTATTGAAGGTGATTCAAGACAAGGCTTCGCCAACCCAAGCGGTCGATTGGGCGATCGCCCAAATCAAAACCATTTGGACAGCATGGGAAACCTGATAGTAGCATCCAGTCAGCCATTAAACTCTAGCGACTCTCTATCGATCAATTCATCATATTGATAAACGTGAGCGTCAAACAAATGCTTACCAGACGTAATTTTACACGGCTATCTCTGTTCTCCTTAGGTCTGGGGTTAACACAATGTTCTCCCATGTCTGATCAATCGAATATCACAATCAGTACAACTTCAGATACAACAGATCTCGTCATTTGGTGGGAGCAGGGCTATTTACCCGAAGAAAATGAAGGCATTATTCAACTAGTCCGCCACTGGGAACAAGAATCAGGACACAAGGTCAGTTTGAAGCTGATGCATATTGACTTGCTAGAACAACAGCTCCTAAAAGCACTGGAGCACCCGGAGCAAGGTCAAGTTCCAGACATTGTCTTTGCCATTTCGTTAGATGCCAAGTTAGGTCCCAAACTGGCGTGGCAAAATCAACTGACTGATGTTTCCCAGATTATTGAACCTGCCAAAGATTTATATATTGCCGAAGCGCTCTCTCAAGTTACCTATCAAAACAATATCCTCAAAGAGCGTCACTACTACGCCGTGCCTCTGGGCTATGCCAGTGAATACATCCATTGCTGGAACAGTTTATTGTCTGATATTGGTCTGACTCAACAGGATATTCCTAAAGAATGGAGTGCCTTTTGGCAGTTTTGGCAACAGGCTCAAGATCAGCTGCGCGATCGCTATTCAGAGCTTTATGGCATCGGTCTCTGTATGTCGGCGTCCGGCGTCGATACGTTTACGTCCCTCAGATTATTTCTGGACGCTCACAACGCTACTGTCGTCAACGATCAGGGTGAATTGGTCTTCCCAGAACCCGAAAATCGGCAACGATTTGTCGATGTCTTAACAGAATATACAGGGTTTTATCAAGCTGGCTATGTGCCACCCGACGCCATAGATTGGACAGCTTCCGGCAACAACTTCACATTCCTGGAAGGGAAGATCTTGATGACACACAATCCGACCCTTTCCATTCCCCTGACTCAAAAGCTGGACAGCAACCGTTATAACCGGGATGCGATCGACCGCTACCAAAACATTGCAACGCTTGATCTGCCTCACAAACCCGATGGTACACCCCTTTTACTCAGAAAGGGAATTAAACAAGCCATTCTACTAAAAGCCGGACAACACCCGGATGCCGCTCAAGATTTTTTTACATACCTAATTCAACCCGATCATCTTAATCGCTTGCTCAAAGATACCAAAGGGCGCATTTTGCCCGTCATGCCAGACCTTCTGCGTGATCCCTACTGGGACAATTCCGACGACCCACATATTTCCGCAGCCCTGAAACTCCTCTATCAGCCCAGCCTGCCTCCCTACGAAACGTTGCACCCAGCCTACAGCGAAATTTTTATTCAACAAATTTGGGGTAAAACAGTTCTCAAAATTCTTAAAGATAACGTATCTCCTGAAGCTTCAGCTGACTGGGCGATCGCACAAATCAAAACGATTTGGACTGCATGGGAAGAATAACTATGAAATTTTGGAATCATAAAAGTTTATTAGCACAACTGGTAAGTTACTTTTCTGTATTATCGGTTGTAACACTTGGTACCGTAGCCGTTGGCTCTTACTTCCAGGCTCGAAGTTCCCTGGAAAAAGAAGTGATTGATCGGCTTACGGTCGCCACCAAACTGAAAAGCGATCAATTAGATAAATGGGTTGAAAACCAGCGTCGAGACATTTTATTAATTGGGCAAGAATCAGAGATTCGGTCGGCTGTCATGATTTTGTTGACCACCGATTCCAGTCAACCTGCCTATCAAACTGCCTATGCAACCCTTAAGCAGTATACCGATGATCTCATTACCATCAAGCCCAATCTTCGTAGTATTCGCCTGACTCGAAATAGTGGGTTTGTCGTGTTTGCGTCTGATGATCCGACTTTAGTCGGCAAATATCGTCCCCTCGGCGATCCAGCCACCTACTTCACCCGTCAAGGTATCGACACTGTTGTTCCCAACTTTTACCTCTCCCCAACTACTCAAAAAGCTTCGATCACCTTCGCGACACCCGTCGTGGATGACGATGGCATCAAAATGGCAGCATTAATTGTCGATCTCAACTTAGATGAAATCGATACCCTGATTCGAGACAAGACAGGGTTAGGCGAGACGGCTGAAACCTACCTTGTGGGTCGTGCTAAAGCCGAAACGATCTTTATCTCTCGACAACAAAGCGATGATGCCAATCCACAACAACCCGACGGACTCAGCAGCACGGGCATTGACCGTGCCATCAATCAGCAAACGGGCTTCGGTAGCTATCAAAACTATGCGGGTGTTCCAGTGGTTGGAGTCTACCGCTGGTTGCCAGAGCAAAATTTAGCACTGATTGCTGAGATTAGCCAAACTCAAGCCTTTACACCTGCCCGTCATTTAGCCTGGAGCATTCTGGGAATTGGATCTTTGTCATCCGGTGTGCTTCTGGTCGCCATTTATCTACTCTCACGCCGCATTATCAAACCCATCGTCGCCATTAGTGAAACAGCAGCCCGCCTGGCAGAAGGCGATTTAACCCAAACTGCACCCGTCTATACCGAAGATGAGGTGGGTGTTCTGGCACAAACGTTTAACAAAATGGCAGGACAACTTAAGGCGTCTTTTGAAACGTTGGAACATCGTGTCACCGAACGTACCCTTGAATTGGAACAAGCCAAAGAACAAGCCGAAGTCGCAAACCAAGCTAAAAGCGAGTTTTTGGCAAACATGAGTCATGAATTGCGCACACCGTTAAACGGTATTCTTGGCTATGCTCAAATCTTAGGTCGATCCAGAACATTACCCGACAAAGAACGTCATGGAGTCAGCATTATCCACCAATGCGGTTCTCATTTGCTGACGCTGATCAATGACATTCTTGATCTATCTAAGATTGAAGCCCGCAAGTTGGAACTCGATGCTAAAGCGTTGCATTTCCCGTCCTTTTTGCAAGGCATTGTTGAAATCTGTCGGGTGCGTTCGGATCAAAAAGGAATTGGGTTTCACTATCAACCAGATAGTCAGCTACCAGCGGGTATTGTCATCGATGAAAAACGGTTGCGTCAAGTATTAATCAATCTCATCGGAAACGCCATCAAGTTTACAGATAGCGGTTCGGTGACCTTACGCGTTGAATACCTGACATCGCAGCTATCGGCAACTCCATCAGCTCGATTACGCTTTAGTGTTATAGATACTGGAGTAGGGATTGATACAGCCGATATCAACAAGCTTTTTCAAGCCTTTGAACAAGTCGGAGAAAAGCGTCGTCAAGCAGAAGGTACAGGATTGGGGCTAGCAATCAGTCAACAAATTGTGCAGCTCATGGGTGGACAAATTAAGATTAAGAGCCAGTTGGGAGTCGGCAGTGATTTCAACTTTGAATTGGATGTTCCCCTAGCCCATGACTGGAACTATCAACAGACAGCATCTGCTGGTCATATCGTCGGCTATGAAGGTGTACAGCGTTGTATTTTGGTGGTTGATGACCGCTGGGAAAACCGAGCAGTGGTGCTAAACTTGCTGGAACCGCTTGGGTTTAAGGTAATCGAAGCAGACAATGGGCAAGATGGTCTGGATCAATTGCACGCAAGTTTACCCGATTCAGTGCCAGATTTAGTCATTGCAGATCTGGCAATGCCTGTGATGGATGGGTTTGAGTTTCTCAAACAGTTGCGTAGCCAACCTCACTTTACTCATTTAAACGTGATTGTTTCATCGGCATCTGTCGCCCAGTTTGATCGACAAATGAGTTTGGATGCTGGAGGTAACGACTTTCTGGCAAAACCACTACAGGTCGATGATTTATTCAAGTTATTAGAAAAACATTTATCTCTCACCTGGAAATATGAGGAATTCTCTACCCAAGCGGCTCAACCCGCGCCCTCAGAGGTCTCGTCTAATCAAGACTGGACACTACCATCCGTGAAAGATTTACAGGAATTGCTGCAACTGGCTCAAGAGGGACGATTGAAAAAGCTTAGAGATGTGGCTGAACAAGTAAAGAGCAAAGACGATCGCTATCAGCCATTTATCCACCACATCATAAAATTGGCACAGCAATTTCAGACCGAACAAATAGAAAGTTTCTTGCAACAATGCCTGATGCAAGAAAATCTATAGGAGGATAAACCCATGACTTCGCTCACATCTGGATTAATTTTAATCGTCGATGATATGCCCAGTAATTTAGATGTGATTTCTGAAACCTTGAGTTCTGGAGGGTTTGATGTCGCGATCGCCACCAGTGGAGCACGAGCAATTCAGCAAGCAGTACGAAGCAAACCCGATCTAATTTTATTAGATATCATGATGCCCGAGATCAATGGTTTCGAAACATATCAACGGCTGAAGGCAAATCCAATCACGGCTAACATCCCAGTTATATTCATGACGGCTCTAGCCGATATCGATAGTAAAGTGCATGCGCTTAACTTAGGTGCTGTCGATTACATTACCAAACCCTTCCAAGAGCAGGAAGTATTAGCCAGGGTCAAAACGCACGTCACGTTGAATATACTTCAACGAGATTTGGAACGGCTTGTGCAGGAACGTACCGCCGAGCTAGCACAGGAAAAGATCAAGGCAGAGAGTGCAAACCAGGCTAAAAGTGCATTTCTCTCCGTTATGAGTCACGAACTCCGGACACCTCTTAACGCTATTTTAGGCATCGCTGAAAGTTTAAGAGAAGGAATTTTTGGGGAATTGAATCTTACCCAAGATCAAGCTTTATCAACGCTAGAAAAAAGTGGGAAAAAATTATTAGATCTGATCAAAAATATCCTGGATGTATCCAGCCTCGAAGCCGGCAAGATAGAGCTTGACTGCACAACCACGATGATTGAATCTATAGTAGACGATGTCATTCCGTGCATTCAACAACGTGCAGATCTGAAAAATGTTCAACTCATCACAGAAATTCCATCTCATTTGGAACCCGTTGTCATCGACGAACAGCGTATGACTCAGGTTTTATTCAACTTATTAGATAATGCAGTCAAATTTACCCCCACTGGGGGTAGAGTCACACTCAATATTCAACAACAATCATCATCATCACTTACTAAACCCCAAGTATCCAGCACCGAGATCACCCAGACAGATAGTTTTCAGCGTCAGCAAGGTGGCACACCAACGACCTCCTGGTTGCTCATAGCCATAACCGATACGGGGATTGGCATCGCCCCAGAAAATATTACAACCTTGTTTCAACCCTTTGTGCAATTAGATAGTCGTCTCACACGCCAATATGAAGGGTCTGGACTCGGTCTGCTTTTGGCTAAACGTATTGTAGAACTGCATGGAGGAGAGATCAATGTCAATAGCACCCTGGGTCAAGGAAGTTGTTTTACCATTAGAATTCCCTATTAACGAAACGATGATGATATCCACGAAGGGACTAATTTTAATTGTTGATGATACACCCACCAACCTAGATATCATTTCTGAAACGTTGAGTGATGCCGGGTTTGATGTGGCGATCGCCACCAGCGGAGAGCGCGCCCTTCAACAAATTGCCCGCAAACCCCCTAACTTAATTTTACTGGATGTGATGATGCCGGGAATTGATGGGTTTGAAACCTGTCAACGGCTAAAAGCTAATCCAGAAACGCAGGATATTCCTGTTATTTTTATGACAGCTCTGTCTGAACTTAATACTAAGATTCAAGCATTAGAACTGGGTGCCGTCGATTATATTACCAAACCTTTTCAGGAAAAAGAAGTATTAGCACGGGTCAAAACGCATTTGCAACTTCACTATTTAACGCGCAATTTAGAAAGCCAGGTTGCCCAAAAAACAGCGGAGTTGCAAGCATCTCAACTACAGCTTGTACAAAATGAAAAAATGTCTGCCTTAGGGAATCTGGTGGCAGGCGTAGCCCACGAAATCAATAATCCAGTTGGATTTCTGGCGGGTAATATGAAATATGCCCTGGACTATATCGATCGACTTTTTAAGATTATCAATTTATACCAACAAAAATTTCCTGATCCAGATGCCGAGCTTGCAGACCTGTTAGAAACCACCGAATTAGAGTATTTAGTTGAAGATTTACCCAAACTCCTCAATTCGATGCAGCAAGGCATCGATCGCATTCGTCACATTAGCAATAGTTTACGCACCTTTGCCCGAGCCGATATAGATCAAAAACAATCGTTTAATTTGCATGACGGTTTAGATAGCACATTACTGATTCTTCAACATCGGATCAAAGCCAATGAGACACGTCCCATGATCGAAGTAATCAAAGACTATGGAGACTTGCCCAGCATAGACTGTTTCCCTGGACAAATGAATCAGGTATTTATGAATGTTCTGGCTAATGCCATTGATGCATTAGACGAGGCTAGCCAGGATCGTCCGTTTACTAAGAGTCAAGCCCATCCCCCTCAGATTCGCATTCAAACACAGTGGCTCAAGTCAGATCATCCCGACAATCAGCCTTCGAGCAATGGCAAATCGGCACAACATGTTGCCATCATCCGGATTTCAGATAATGGTAAGGGTATGACCGATGCAGTGAGACAGCGGATTTTTGATCACCTGTTCACCACTAAAACAGTTGGCAAAGGAACGGGCTTAGGATTGGCGATCGCCCACCAAATTATTGTTGAAAAGCATGGCGGCACGATCACTGTCAACTCCACACCAGGTCACGGTTCTGAATTTGTCATGACGCTGCCTCTAACATCAGGCATCAGCTAAACCTTACCTTCAAACCATTGGTGCCAAATCATTTGGCAGACAACGGTAATTGTCAGAGTAATCCCACCTCCAACCCAGCCCAATATGGGATTGTAGCTACCACGGCTGAGATTTTCCATCCACAGGTGAGTTCGTTCGGATGACACTAACGCATCTGCGATGACGGGGAAAAGATACATCAAAGATGCACCCACGATGAGCCAGCCCACCATAACAACCAGCAAATAAATAGTTTTGGTCGGAGATTGAGAACCCATAAGCGATCGCAATAGATAACTAAACCTGAGGGTACCATGGAAACACCAGGAGATATAGCCTGATGCCACTTTTAGTGCTGAGCGCTTAGCGTTTAAACCCGCCAGACTGCGTAGAAAAAATCCCTCACAATTTCCTCATGTTTAGTAACTATTATCAAGGTAGCGGTGTGCAAGTTCGTTAAAGACAGAAGCGGTGTTGTGGGACGTGATATGCCCCACAACACCGTACCGAATCAACCCGCACAGCGTTATAGTTAGGGCTACTATTATTAGGGTTTGTTTTAAAAGTTGTTTTTTCGTGTGCGAAGCGCAGAAAAAACAACCCGCTTAGCGAGTTTTAAAACACGCCCTAGATCCTCCAATTGCAGCCAGAATTCGAGGTACTTTGACATTTATCCGGGAGTCGTGGCGTATGAATTATCCCAGCAAAATTATTACGCTTTGGGCTGTTTTCCTTTTAGGCACACTCTTTCATACTCAATTGGGCTTGATGCCATTGTTTCATGGAGCCACAGTGGCACGCCCGGACGTGCAAGATACACCAGAAAAAATTGCACTGGTGCTATGGTTAATGCTGGTATTTTTTGCCCTGCCTCTGTTCGCCATGATTGGGGCACTGTTTACCGATAACCGTTCCTTCCGCATCGGGCATTTTTGGCTAACTATATTTTATTCAGTCCTAAATTTTTTCCATGCTGTGGCAGATTTGACGGTTCCACCCATCGTCTGGTCGCAAATTACGTTAATGTTCATCTTGTTTGGGGTTGGGCTATTGTTAAATGTGGTGTCGTTTCAATGGCTGTCTGTCTGGAAACAGCACCCTCCTCACCCGACGTTAGTGCCCCATACTTAGGAATAGGAATTAAATAACTCCGATGATTTGTTGTACGGGCGAACAGCCGTTCGCCCCTTCAAACGATTCAATATTCGATCTTATTTAATTCACGATCCTTAGGATTGTGGATTTAATCAACCCGAAGATTTATTTTTGGCAGCGCGGCTCCGCCGCGCTGCCAAAAATAAATCTTCGGGTTTTAATTAATTTGTGATCCTTAGGTAATGATGGTTGGGTGCGCGGGCTTTGCCCGCGCACCCAACCATCATTACGTTTTGAGAACTCCCCCGATAGGGTTTCCATGGCGAAGGTGTCGGACTCAGGATTACCAGATCGCCAGCCAATCCCCGATTTTACGGCAATTGACAGAGAAAAAACCCGCCGTTTCTCTCTATTCCGTTGATCTGCACGTCTGCCACAATGGCATTAAGCCATTTCAACTCTAATATTGCAGGATCAATTTCGTTGATCCTGCAATGTTGGCATGGCTGATTTGAGTTTTTGCTGGATCAACGATTGCCAAAATAGCCATGAACCTGCCCCTGCCCACTAATGGCGATCGCATTCCTGAGATTGCCTCCTATCACCTCACCAAACTCTTCTACGAAGGTAGTCGAACTCTGGTATATCAGGGCATCCGTCAGGCAGATCAGCAACCCGTTATCCTGAAATGTTTAAAGGCAAATTTTCCTAGCCTTCACGATCGCCTGCGCCTGCATAATCACTACACCCTTGCAACGCATCTGAATGTGCCAGGAGTAGTGCAACCACTTGGACTAGAACCCTGGGGCAATGGGTTTGTTCTGGTCATGCCAGATCAAGGGTATATCTCCCTTTCAAACTACATCGTCACTCACTCACTGCCATTAGCTGAGTTTTTGGCGATCGCCATTCAACTGGCAACGATCCTGCATGACCTCTATCAGCACCGCATCATTCACAAAGATATTAAACCCTCTAATATCCTGATTCATCCGCAAACTCAACAGATCCAGTTAACCGATCTGGGGTTAGCGTCGCAGTTGCCCCAAGAAACCCAGGAATTAACAGCACTCGGAGTTTTGGAAGGAACACTGGCATATCTCTCGCCCGAACAAACAGGACGAATGAATCGAGGGATTGACCACCGCAGTGACTTTTACTCATTAGGAGTTACCTTCTACGAACTACTAACCGGGCGACTCCCCTTTGAAAGCGACGATCCCTTGGAATTGGTGCATTGTCACCTGGCGACAGAACCAATACCCCCTCATCACCTGCACACGGCATCGCCGCAGCCTACTTCATCCCTATACCCCGCCGTCACACCCGCACCCCATATCCCCGCGACCCTCGGCAAAATTGTCCTCAAGTTGATGGCAAAGAATGCTGAAGATCGCTATCAAAGTGCCCTGGGGTTAAAGACAGATTTAGAAATGTGTTTAGAACACTATACCAGGACTGGAACGATCACCGAGTTTCCGTTGGGGCAGGTGGACGATCTGGCTCAGTTTAGCATTCCGCAAAAGTTGTATGGACGCAATACACAAATACAAATGCTGTTAGATGCATTTGAGCGTGCCAGCCAGGGACGTTGTGAATTAGTCCTGGTAGTGGGCTATTCTGGGGTCGGCAAAACCTCACTGGTGAACGAACTTTTAAAGCAATTAACCCGCCGAAAAGGATACTTCACAGCAGGCAAATTTGACCAATTTCAGCGCAATCACCCCCTAGCTGCCATGGTACAAGCCCATCGGGGTTTGATTCGGCAATTGCTAACCGAAAGTGAAGAACGATTGCAGTATTGGCGCGATCGCTTTCTTGCTTGTCTGGGAGCCAATGCTGCTCTGATCATAGATGCGATTCCAGAACTAGAACTGATTATAGGACAGCAACCCCCTGTACCTGCCTTAGGGGCGATCGAATCGGCAAACCGTCTGGTGCTGACGTTAGAGCAATACGCTCAAGCCTTGCAAAGTCCCCAGCATCCCATTGTTCAGTTTATGGATGATGCCCAATGGGCAGATACAGCGTCGTGTGAAGCCTTGCAAGGCTTCCTACAAAATCCTGCCAACCATCATTGGCTGATGATTGCTGCCTATCGCGATCATGAAGTATCTCCAACCCATCCTTTTATCCAAACGGTTGAAGCGATGCGCCAAGCAGGTGCAATGATTACAGAAATCCATTTGGAGCCATTGGCATTAGCAGATGTAACCCAATTGGTTGGCGAAACACTTCATACATCAACCCCAACGGTTACCCCTCTGGCTAAACTCCTGGTCGAAAAAACAGCAGGCAATCCCTTCTTTTTAGCGCAATTACTCACAACATTCTATGAAGATGGGTTGATCTACTTTAATACAACGTCTCCTACAGGAAGCGAGTGGCACTGGGATCTGGAGCAGATTCAACACCAAGCGAGTAGCGACAATGTGGTTGAACTGATGCTGGGCAAAATTGGCAAACTATCAGACCCAACCCAACGCACCTTGCAATTAGCCGCCTGCATTGGCAATCCATTTGATTTACAAACCCTGGCGATCGTGAGTCAGCAATCGATCTATCAAACGGCTCAGGAATTATGGGAAGCCATTCAGATAGGGCTGGTAGTGCCCGTGGGAGAAGGGTATCGATTGCCGCAACTGTTGAACGCAGATGAAGTTGCAGATATTTTAGCGCAAGGACAGGCGATCGCATACCGCTTCTTACACGACCGCATCCAGCAAGCAGCCTATACACTTATTCCCCTGGAACAAAAACAAGCAACCCACCTCAAAATCGGACAACTTCTGCTCGCTAATACCCACGCATGCAAACTAGAAGAAAAGATTTTTGAAATTACCCATCAGTTGAATCGGGGACTTGAACTGATCATTGATTCAGCAGAGCGAAATCGGTTAGCTCAGTTAAACCTGATAGCGGGTCGCAAAGCAAAACTTGCCAACGCCTACGGCACAGCGATCGCTTATTTAAGTACGGGGTTAATGTTATTGGCTGCCGACAGTTGGCAAAGCCATTACGCATTAACTCTATCTCTGTACGAAGAAACGGCGGAAGTCACCTATCTCAATACCCACTTTGAGCAGGCAGAAACCTTGGTCAGCGTCATTTGGCAACAGGCAACCCATTTATTAGAGCAGGTCAAAGCCTCAGAGCTAGCCATTCAAATCTATATGGCTCAAGGGAAACAACTCAAAGCGATTGAAACTGGATTAGACTTGCTCCCTAAATTGGGCATTCATTTATGGAGTGAAAAAGAAACCCAACCCATCGAATTTCTGCTGCCTTCCCCGTCGGAGCTGGATCAGGTTCCGCCAATGACCGATCCAGAAAAGCTAGCAGCCTTCAGAATTTTGATCGCCATTACACCTCCCATTCATCGGGCAAGACCTGAACTCTTTCCAGGAATCGTGAATGCCATGATGGATCTCTGTACTCGTTTTGGCTACTCAGAATTAACAGCCTATGCGTATGAACTCTACAGTTTCTACTTATGGTCAGTGAAACAAGATTTGGTCGCCGCATATGATGCAGGTAAATTGGGTCTGAGTTTACTAGATCGCTATCACGCTAAGACCGTTGTATCTAAGGTAAATCTGGTGTTTGGGGTTTTTGTTTGCCCCTGTCAAGAGCATATTACCACCTCTCTATCAGCCTTAAAAAAGGGTATTGAAGCGGGCATTGAAGCAGGGGATATTGAGCATAGTAGCTACTGCATCCTTGCTTATTTCAACTATTTGTTTTTGAAGGGAGAACAACTGGAGCTGTTATCCATCGATCACAATAAGTACTTTGACCTCATCCTCAACCTGAAACAAGAACATCCTATTTACGATGCAAAAATCTGGGTACAACTGAGTTTAAGCCTGCAAAAAATCACCCCCGATCCATTGGTATGGGCAGACGAGTTCTTCAATCAAGACGAAGTTCTACCGTACTTTGAAACCCATCATTGCTATCAATCTTTATTTGGATTTCATGTTGCCAAGTTGATCGGGTTCTATCTTCTGGGTGAGTATGATCGTGCCCTGAGTAGTGCTACTAAAGCCGCAAACTATCAGGAAGCTGCCCTAGGGCTGTTGATGCTGGCTGCTCACAATTTTTATGGTTCACTATCGCTACTGGCTCACCATTTTGCTTTGCCCATTGAAGAGCGATCGCATAACTTACAGCAGGTGGCGATCAATCAGCAAAACATGCAGAACTGGGCTAATCATGCTCCTAGCAACTTTCAACACAAATATCATCTAGTGGAAGCAGAGCACTATCGTGTCTTAGGCAATAAGGCTGAGGCGATCGACTATTACGATCGTGCGATCGCTGAAGCAAAAGCCAATGGCTATCTCCAGGAAAACGCCTTAGCCCATGAACTGGCTGCCAAGTTTTATCTCGATTGGGGCAAAGAAAAAGTTGCTGCTGTCTATATGCAGGAAGCCTACCATGCCTATAGCAGTTGGGGAGCCAAGGCTAAGCTTCACGATCTTGCACACCGCTATCCCCACCTTCTAATTCCCATCCTGCAAACAGATCGCACCGTTAGTGCCGCCCAACCTCTATCCAGTTCTTCTTCCAGTAATGATTCTGGAGCCATTGATCTACATGCCTTGATCAAAGCATCGCAAGTCATCTCCGGAGCCATTGAACTCGATCAACTGCTGACGACTCTCCTCAAAATTGTAGTTGTCAATGCAGGTGCAGAAAAATGTGTTTTATTGCTGCAAGACGACCAGGTCTTACGCATCGCTGCCCTTGTAGCATCTGGACAACACCCGCACATCCTATCATCACCAATCCCCCTGGAGCTGAGTCAAGATGTAGCGGCGAGCGTGGTGAATTGGGTCAAGCGCAGTTTAGAATCACTCGTCTTAATAGATGCACGGGAAGATTCTCAGTTTGCCGACGATCGCTATATTCTTCAGCATCAGCCCAAAAGTATTCTTTGCACTCCCATTTTGAAACAAGGGCAATTGCGAGGCATTTTGTACCTGGAAAACAATCTCATACGAGGAGCATTTACGCGCGATCGCCTGGAACTCTTGCAACTCCTCAGCACTCAGATTGCCATCTCTTTAGAAAATGCTCAGCTTTATCAAACCGCCCACACCTATGCCCATCAGTTAGAAACGTCTCTGACCCAACTCCAGAGCAGTGAAACTCGCTTGCGCCACCTGGCAGCCAACCTTCCCGGTATGATTTATCAATTTCGGGTTGCCGCAGATGGTTCTACATCCCTCCCCTACGCCAGTTCCAGGTGTTATGACCTCTATGAAGTATCGGCAGAAGAGATGATGGCAGGCAACTACACTGTTCGAGAGTTTGAGCATCTCGAAGACCGTAAAGCAATTGACCAGAGAACAGCAGATTCCGAACGAACCCTGCAACCATTTCACATGGAATTTCGCATTGTCACGCCATCAGGCAAGGTGAAATGGGTGCAAGCCGTCTCCCAACCGGCTCAACAAGCCGATGGCTCCATCATCTGGGATGGAGTAGTAATGGATATTAGCGATCGCAAAGCCGCAGACGCCCAGCTTCAATCTCAAGCACACCAGTTAGAACAAGCAAATTCTCAATTAGCCGAATATTCTCAAACCCTGGAACAACGAGTCGCAGAACGCACGACCGAACTCTCTCAGGCACTGACCAACCTGCAATCGACCCAAGCCGAGCTGATTCAATCAGAAAAAATGGCGGTACTCGGACAACTGACTGCCAGCATTGCCCATGAAATCAATACGCCCTTAGGGGTGATCCGGGGTGCGACCAACAATATTGTGGCAGCATTTCAGAGCTTGCTTCAGCAATTACCTACCCTCTACCAAACCCTATCCGTGCAACAGCAAACCGACTTTTTGGCGTTAATCAATGTGGCACTGCAAACCCCACAATTGCTCTCAACCCGAGAAGAACGACAATTGCGCCGACGGCTGCAAACCCAACTGCTAGACCAGGAGATTGCCAATGCCCATATCATTGCCTCCCAATTAGCTCAGATGGGTTTGGGATCTGACCTGACGCCCTATGAATCGATCCTGCGTGACCCTGACTGCACGCACATTTTACAGGTGGCGTATAACCTGGTTTTGCAACACTACAGCACACACAATATTCAGCAGGAAGTCGATCGGGCTGCCAAAATTGTCTTTGCCCTGAAAACCTATAGCCACCGTAGTGATGTCAGCGAGACCAGTCTTGTGCCCGTGATTGATAGCATTGAAGTGGCGCTAACACTCTATCAAAATCGCCTGAAACAGGGCATTGAGGTGGTTCGCCACTATCAATCTGATGTGCCTGACATTCTATGTAACCCAGATGCATTGATACAGGTATGGATCAATTTGATTGAAAACGCCTTACACGCCATGGGGCAGCAGGGCACTTTAACCATAGCTGTAACTCAGCAATCTGGGTCGGTGCTGGTAGATATCACAGACTCAGGTTATGGCATTGCCCCAGAAGTGCGATCGCATATTTTTGAGCCATTTTTTACCACCAAACCCCGAGGAGAAGGCAGTGGCTTGGGGTTAGACATTGTTCAACAAATCGTCCAAAAACACGCAGGCGATATTTACGTCCATAGCCAACCGGGGCATACTACATTCACAGTGCAATTTCCTCTACCCAAAACCCACGATCGTTAGAACAAGTAAGCCTATACACGAGCACCGATGCGAAAGGAGAGGACTGATGAGTCAGCCGACCATCATTTGTGTGGATGACGAACGCAATGTTCTACTTACTCTGAGAACGCAATTGTCGCGGCATTTTCCAGACTACGCGATCGAAATTGCGGAGAGCGGAGAGGAAGCATTGACACTGATTGATGAGATTTTCTCTGAAGGGGGCGAAATTCCGCTGGTGATTACCGATCAAATCATGCCGGGAATGAAAGGCGATGATTTGTTGATTGCACTACATCACCGCTATCCCCAAATTATCAACGTCATGCTGACGGGGCAAGCCAGGGCAGAAGATGTAGGCAACGTGATCAATCGGGGGAATCTCTATCGCTTTCTTGCCAAACCCTGGAACGAAACCGAACTTAATTTAACCGTTGTCGAAGCCTTACAGCACTATCAACATACACACAAATTGGTACAACATACCCCTGATGACAAAGAATTGATTTTGGTGGTCGATGATGCTCTCGAAAATTTAGAAACCATTTCTGAAGCCCTGGCAATAGCTGGCTATGATGTGGCGATCGCGACGTCTGGTGAACGTGCCCTCAAACAAACCGAGCACTGTTTGCCCGATCTGATTCTTTTAGATATCGTCATGCCCGACATGGATGGATTTGAGACATGCCGCAGGCTGAAAGCGAATCCTCTGATGCAAGATATCCCTGTGATCTTCATGACGGCGTTAAATGATGACATCAACAAGGTATTTGGCTTAAACCTGGGAGCCGTTGACTATATTACCAAGCCCTTTTCTCTCACAGAAGTCCTAGCCCGCATCAAGGTACATTTGCGATCGCGCCAACTCACCAAAGCTCTGGAACGGCAAAACCAACAATTTCAGCAAGAAATTGCCGAGCGCAAACTCATCGAAGCCGCCTTGCAAATGAGTGAAGAACGCTATCGGTTATTGTCAGAGGTTAGCCCTGTTGGCGTTTATCGCAATGATATCCATGGGCAATGTATCTACGCCAATCCTAAAACACTCGAAATCATTGGGCTGTCGCCAGACGATAACTTAGGCAATGGCTGGCTCAAGCATTTGCATCCCGATGATCGAGAGTGGATGGGCATAGCCTGGGCTAATTTTGTTGAGCAATCAAAGCAGAACCATACTGCCAAATATCAGGTGGAGCCTCGCTATCGTTATCCCAATGGCGAAATTAAATGGGTATACGCTCAAGCCGTGCCCGAACGTAATGCCGCCGGAGAGTTAATTGGCTTCATTGGTTCCATCATTGATATCACAGAGCGCAAGCAAACCGAACAAATCTTGCAAAATCTGGTGGAAGGTACGGCATCCGTTACCGGGGAAGATTTCTTTCCCGTCTTAACCCAACAAATCGCAGCAGCCCTCAATGTCTCCCATGTTCTGGTGACTCGGCTGATCGACGATCAATTACACTCCCTGGCATTTTTTGCCGACCATCAGCACTTAGACAAAATTGCCTATTCACTCCAACCCACGCCCTGTGGACGGTCGGCTGCAACAGGTTGCTATTACTGCGCCGCTGGCGTTCAGGCTGAGTTTCCGCTTGATTCAGAGCTGCAATCATTAAACACGGATAGCTATTTGGGCATCGCCTTACACAACAGCGAAGGAAACGTAATCGGAGTTCTGTGTATTTTCGATCGCATTCCCATTGCCCATCCTCAACGAGCAGAAACCCTGCTGCGGATCTTTGGGGCAAGAGCCGCCGCAGAAATTGAACGGTTACACGCGATCGAAGCCATTCAACAACTCAATACCGATCTAGAGCAACGGGTGCAGCAACGCACGCGGGCACTGCGGCAACAAGCGCAATTGCTAGAGTCAGAACGCCTACGCTTACAGCTGGCGTTAGAAGCGGCTGATATGGGAACGTGGGAGTCTAATCTAGAAACAGGGTTTTGGTCAGAACGAACCGAAGCCATTTTTGGCTATGCCCCTGGCACCTTTCCGGGCGATCGCGATGCCTTCCTGAAACTCATCCATGTTGCCGATCAAGAGCGGGTGTTTCAGGCACTGTCCCATAGTTTTGCCACCCAATCTCCCTACAACATCGAATATCGGATTCACCGCCTGGATGGGGAATTACGCTGGATATTGATGCGCGGTAAAGTCGTCTCGGCTGAATCGGGGACGGGTGTACGCATGGTCGGGGTAGCACTGGATATCACAGACCGCAAACAAGCCGAAGAAGCCATCCGTCTGAGTCAAGAGCAATTGCAATTAGCCCTGGAAGGATCGGGTGATGGCTTGTGGGATTGGGATATTATCACGGGAGAGGCATATCTCAGCCCCCGATGGCTGGGGATATTGGGCTATGAAGTAGGTGAATTACCCGGTCATGTTGATACCTGGGAGCAATTGATTCATCCAGACGATAAACCCTGGTTAATGCAATTGCTCAATGCTCACCTGGAACAGAGTGAAGTCCCCTATCAAGTAGAATATCGGGCGCTGGCTAAAACCGGGGACTGGCGCTGGATTGCCAACTATGGCAAGGTAGTTGCCCGCGACGCAGACGGTAAACCATTGCGCATGGTCGGGTTGCAACGGGATATTACCGATCACAAACACGCCGAAATTGCCTTGCGAGAAAGTGAAGAACGGTTCCGCCAGATTGCTGAAACCATCCAAGAAGCATTTTGGCTGACCAATTCGGATCTAAGCGAGATGTTATATATCAGCCCTGCATTTGAGCGGATTTGGGGATATTCCTGCGCCGACGTTTATCACAATCCCAAACTCTGGTTAGCCTCGCTCCATCCTGAGGATCGCGATCGCCTGGAACACACCATAACCCATTGTCCAACAACAGGCTATGACGAAACTTATCGGATCATTCGACCCGACGGAGAACTTCGCTGGATTCGCGATCGCGCTTTCCCTATTTGCCATGAAACCGGAGACGTTTATCGCGTAGTTGGCATTGCCGAAGATATCACTGCCTTTCGGCTGGCAGAACAAGCCCTGGCAGACCAAAATGTGATCTTACAATCCATCATCGACGGCACACCGGATGTGATTTTTGTCAAAGATCTAGACGGACGCCATGTGATTGTTAATGCTGCCTTTGCCCAACTCTCGGGAAAACCCTTGCAATGGTTCATTGGCAAAACTGATGCAGAGATCTATCCCGCCGATTGGGTCGCACCCATCCGAGCAGACGATCGCCGCATCATGACCACCGGGATAGCCGAGTCATTTGAAGAAATCGCACCCATCGAACACGAACGCAAGACTTTCTTGACCGCCAAATTTCCCTGGCGCGATGCTCAGGGCAACATCATTGGCGTCATTGGGGTGGCACGCGATATTAGCGATCGCAAACGAGCAGAAATGCTGCTCCAAGAGCAGCAACACTTTTTGCAATTGGTTTTAGATAACATCCCTCAGCAAATCTTCTGGAAAGATCGCAACTCTGTCTATTTGGGTGCCAACGTCAGTTGGAGAAAAGCCGTAGGTCTGTCACATCCTGAAACCGTTGTGGGCAAGACAGATCAAGAGATTTTTCATACCGTTACTTCTGATCAATTTCTGGTCACAGATCAGTCCGTTTTAACAACGGGTTTGCCCATTCTCCATCGAGTTAAACGGCGATTGAATCCAGATGGCAGCTACAGCTGGTTGGATGTCAGCAAACTGGCTATCCGTAACGGTGCAGGCGACATCATCGGAATTTTAGGCGTCCTGGAAGATATCAGCGATCGCAAACATGCCGAAGAGATCTTGCAAGTCAATGAAGAACGGTTGCGTTTAGCCCTAACCGCGACAAAACAAGGGCTTTATGATCTCAATTTGAAAACCGGGGAAGCCATTGTCAACGACGAATATGCCACCATGCTGGGCTACGACCCCGCAGAATTTGAAGAAACCAATGCCCGCTGGATTGAGCGACTCCATCCCGATGATTTAGAAAGGGTTAGCCATACCTATCAGGCATATGTCGCCGGAGACCTTAAAGAATATAAAGTAGAATTTCGCCAACGCATGAAGAATGGGGAGTGGAAATGGATTTTGTCGTTGGGCAAGATCGTTTCCTGGGATGAAGCAGGGCAACCCTTGCGGATGTTGGGCACCCATACCGACATGAGCGATCGCAAACGAGCCGAAGCCGAACTCCAGGCAGAGCGACTGCGGTTACAACTGGCATTGGATGCAGCCCAAATGGGCACCTGGAGTTGTAGCCTTCAGACGGGACAGCTCATCTGGTCAGATCGTGCCCACGAAATTTTTGGCTTTGCACCCGGTTCTTTTCCCGGCGATCGCGGTACGTTCCTTGCCATGATCCACCCAGACGACCATGACCGGGTAACTCAGGCGATCGCCCATACGTTTGAAACAGGGGCACCGTATCAGATTGAATATCGGGTTTACCGTCGAGATGGCGAACTTCGCTGGGTGGCAGTATGGGGCATCATTCCTGCTACTCTCAACCCACAGGAATGGCATATTGTCGGCGTTGTCACCGACATTACAGAGCGTAAACAAGCCGAACAAGACTTGCAAAACAGTCAAGCCCGCCTGGCGGAAAGAAATGCCATTTTGCAATCTATCATCGAAAGCACCCCCGATGTGGTGTTTGTCAAAGATCAAGCAGGGCGAATTGTGATTGCCAATTCTACGTTTGTCCAATTTTTTGACCAATCCTTAGCAGAGCTTCTGGGTAAGGATGACGCAGCCCTCTGGCCTCCTGACATGGCACATCAACTGCGTCAGCGAGATCTGCACATTATGACCACAGGAATACCTCAAACCTTAGAGGAAACCGTCCCCCACCCCGACGGCATCCGCACCTATTTGACAACCAAAAGCCCCTGGTATGATGCCGAGGGTACTATTATTGGCACGATCGGGCTATCGCGCGATATCAGCGATCGCAAACGTACCGAGTTAGCCTTGCAAGAAAGTGAAATGCGGTTTCGCCAGATTGCCGAAACCATTAATGAAGTCTTCTGGCTGGTTGACCCTGCAACCAACGAGATACTTTACATCAATCCTGCCTACGAACCTATGTGGGGGCAACCTCGCAGCAAACTGTATGCCGACGGCATGGCTTGGCTCAACGATGTGCATCCCGACGATCAAGATGCGGTCAAGGCACTGTTACCGCGTCAAGAAATCGAAGATCTGATGTTTGAATATCGCATCATTCGTCCAGATGGTGCCATTCGCTGGATTCGCGATCGCTCTTCCCCAATCTACGACGAAGCCGGAAACATTCACCGTATCGTCGGAATTGCGGAAGACATTACCGACCAAAAGCAGGCAGAAGACTTTCTCTTACAGGCGAATGCTGAATTAGAAACCCGAGTTGAAGAACGGACGCTAGAACTAAAAGCCGCCAAAGAAATTGCTGAATCTGCCAACCGCGCCAAGAGCGAATTTTTAGCAAATGTGAGCCACGAATTACGCACGCCTCTCAATGGCATTCTGGGCTATACCCAAATTTTGCAACGGTCTGACCATTTAAGCGATCGCGACAAAACGGGGTTAGATGTTATCCATCGCTGTGGGTCGCATCTCTTAACCCTGATTAGCGATATCCTCGACCTCGCCAAAATTGAAGCCCGCAAACTAGAACTGTATCCCAGCGCCTTCCATCTCTCTCTGTTCCTCCACGATCTGGCAGATATTTGCTGTATTCGAGCCGAACAAAAAGAGATCCAATTTACGTTTAACGTACTCTCAGACCTACCCGATGGCATTTATGCCGACGAAAAACGCCTGCGGCAAGTGCTGCTCAATCTCCTCAGCAATGCCATTAAATTTACCGATCAGGGCAGCGTCAGCTTTAGTGTAGAGATGATCGGTCACAATACATCGCTCTCTGATCCAGCCAGACCTGATCCCGACCCAGCCGATCCCACCCAACCCCCCACCCGACCGAATGCCACCTTGCGCTTCCAGGTACAAGATACCGGAATTGGCATCCACCCAGATCAACTCGAAACCATTCTGCTACCCTTCGAACAGGCAGGAGATCTGATGCATAAAGCCGAAGGTACAGGTCTGGGCTTAGCCATCACCCAAAATTTGTTAGCGATGATGGGTTCCCGACTCGACATTCAAAGCCAACTGGGGCAGGGTAGTCTCTTTAGCTTTGAGCTTCAGTTACCCATCGTGTGCTTAGAACAAGCAACCTGCAACATCTCTCCTTGCAACATTATTGGATTTGTTGGCGAACCCCGCAAAATTCTCATTGTGGACGACCAGCTAGAAAATCGCCTGGTTTTCCGCAATTTGCTTCAGCCGTTAGGGTTTGCTTTATTTGAAGCCAATGATGGGCAAACTGGTTTAGATTTGGCGATCGAGACCCAGCCCGATCTGATCATTGCCGACTTGATCATGCCAGAAATGGATGGATGGGAAATGATTCGTCTCTTGCGGCAATGCCCCGGAGCCCAAGCAACCGTGGTGATCACCTCTTCGGCGAGAGTCTTTGATGCAGACAGGCAAGAAAGTTTGGCAGCCGGAGCCAACGACTTTCTCCCCAAACCCATACAGCTAGACACTCTATTAGATCTAATACAAACCCATCTAAACCTGACATGGATCTATCAAAGCTCTCCAACACCAGCTAACCCACAAGAGCATGGGGAGACGAACATCACCCCATCCAGCCTGGTGACGCCCCCAATCGATGTACTGGAGCAATTATATGATTTAGCTTTGCGGGGTAACTTACAACGATTATTAGCGGTGATCAGCGACCTTGAACAATCTGATGCCCAATTTACACCCCTGGCAAACGAACTTCGATCACTGACAAACCACTTTCAAATTAAGAAAATTCAGAAGTTACTGAATTCACTCAGACCTCAAAGTGATAAATGATACACCCCAACAGGATTTTCTATGGATAAGGAATTAAAATAGTACAGAACTATATGTTTCGCGCTCGGCTAAACCCAGATGTTTTTTGAAAGCCATACGGAGCGTAGCTTTCAAAAAAACATCTGCACTCCACTTAATTGGAAATTGCTATAGAGTATCTACCGGAGGCACAAAGCCCTCCCGACCGTTCCAATCCTCTTCAAGAGCAATGGTTACCCCGTGGAGAGGCAGGGGATCTTATGCCTGACTGGGCACGATTTCTATCCCCTCTCTCAACTCTCGTTCTAGATCAATCGGCACCACTCCTCAGGATTCAACGTAGCATTTAGAACTGATATTCTATGACCGACATAGACAGAGAACAAGCCACAATTCTGATCGTCGATGACATTGCAGACAATCTGCGAGTGTTATCTCAGTTATTGACCCGCGAAGGCTGGGAAGTTTTGATTGCCACTAACGGAGAAATGGCGATCGAGCAGGCTAAATATGCCCAACCGGATCTGATTTTGTTAGATGTGTTGATGCCGGGGATCGATGGCTTTGAAACGTGCCAGCAGCTCAAAGCGAGCCCTCAGGTAGATGAAATTCCTGTGATTTTTATGACCGCCCTGAATGACATGGTCGATAAGGTCAGGGGGTTTTCGGTAGGAGCCGTGGACTATATTGCCAAGCCGGTGCAGATTGAAGAACTGTTGGCGAGGGTCAAAGTACATTTACAAATCCGTAGCCTGACCAAAAAGCTAGAGCAACGCAACAAACTCTTGACCCAAACCAATGATGAACTGGTCAGAGAAATCGTAGAGCGCCAGCAAGCCGAAAAAGCGATTAAGCAGAAAAACCAGGAGTTGCAAACAGCATTGCGACAACTTCAGGATGCCCAAACGGAACTCGTACAATCTGAAAAAATGGCAGTTTTGGGTCAACTGGTGGCTGGGGTTGCCCACGAAATTAATACGCCGTTGGGGGCAATTCAGGCATCCATTCACAATATCAGTGGGGCGCTAGACCACTCCTTAGCACAGTTGCCCTGGATAGTTCGACAACTGTCTCCCCAGCATTGGGTTGACTTTTTGTCGCTGTTGAAGAGTGTGCAAACTAACCAGGAGTTCCTTTCGTTTCGGGAAGAACGCCAACTCAAACGCCGACTGAATGAAGAACTGAAAACCCTGGCGATCGCCAATTCTGAAATCGTTGCAGATTTTCTCAGCAGAATGGGTATTTCTGAAAGTGTTACCTCCTGGCTTTCTTTGCTGCAAGAACCCAACAATCGTTTTATTTTAGAAACTGCCTATAATCTATCCGCCATCCAAACCAACAGCCAAAATATCAGCCTGGCTATTGAGCAGGCAACCAAAATTGTCTTTTCGCTCAAGAGCTATGCGCGCTACAACGCCGATGGCAAAATGACCTATGCCTCGATTACAGAGGGGATCGATATTGTCCTGACCCTTTACTCTAATTTATTAAAGCAAGGAGTAGACGTCCACAAAACCTACCATCAACATCCCAAAATTCTTTGTTATCCTGAAGAACTAAATCAAGTCTGGACTAATCTGATTCATAATGCGATTCAAGCCATGCATCATCGAGGTCGATTGGAGATCATAGTGTCGGAGCAAAAGGACGATGTGATCGTACAAATTATTGATTCCGGTGATGGCATTGCACCCGACATCCAGGCACAAATCTTTGAGCCATTTTTTACCACCAAACCCATGGGAGAAGGGACGGGTCTGGGGCTTCATATTGTCCGTAAGATTATTGAAAAACATCGAGGCAAGATTGAGGTAGAGAGCACACCGGGGCGAACCCAATTAACAGTCTGGCTACCCATCCAACCTGTCACCCTCCTTTCTTAACACCCTTTGAATGCAAGTGCTGAACTGCCAACCGGAGATCTCCAAATGACCGACCCCAGACTTCAACCGACTATTATTTGTGTTGATGACGATCGCACTGTGCTGGTTAGTCTGAGAGATCAGCTCACTCGAAATTTGCACAACACCTACAACATTGAGCTGGCAGAAAGTGCGCAAGAAGCACTGGAATTACTCGACGAACTCAACGCCGATGGCATTGAAGTACCGTTGGTGATTTCTGACCACATCATGCCCGGTATTAAAGGCGATGAATTATTGATTCGGGTTCATTCCAAATATCCCAAAATGTTGAAAGTATTATTGACGGGGCAAGCCAGTGCTGATGCCGTTGGCAATGCGGTCAATGGTGCCTGTCTCTATCGCTACATCACCAAACCCTGGGATGATACCGACCTGAATTTAACCGTTACAGAAGCCTTGCGGCGATATCACCAGGATCAAGAATTGGAATTGTCTCAGCAAACCTTACGCCAGAGTGAAGAACGCTTCCGCCAACTGGCAGAAAGTATTGATGAAGTATTTTGGCTGACGGATGTTGAGCAGCAACAAATTATTTATATCAGCCCCAGTTATGAGCGGGTTTGGGGACAACCCTGCGCCATGCTATATCAGTCACCCCAGGCATGGTTTAAGGCTATTCATCCCGAAGATTGCGATCGCATTCGAGCTTCTCTCAGTAAACAAGTCCTGGGCAAATATGACGAAGAATATCGCGTGATTCGACCGGATGGTGAAATTCGTTGGATTCGCGATCGCGCCTTTCCCGTATTGAATGAAGCAGGCAAGGTTTATCGGATAGCCGGCATTGCAGAAGACACCACCCAACGCAAACAACTAGAGCAAAAACAAGCACGCTTGTTAGCCATTCTAGAAGCATCTCCAGATTTTATTAGTATTGCCACTAATGATGGACAAATTATTTGGCTAAATGCGCCCCTGAGACGCCTCCACAATCTATCTCCCAATCATGATTTTTCGCATCTCAAGCTAATCGACTTTCATCCCCAATGGACTCACGATTTAATTCTCAATCAAGGTCTACCCTTAGCCACAGAAGTCGGGCTCTGGTTAGATGAAACAGCCATCTCGACCCAATCTGGACACGAAATTCCGGTGTCTCACCTGATCATTGCCCACAAAAATGAATCAGGCACGGTAGACTATTTTTCGACCATCATGCGCGATATTACGATGTTGAAACAGGCAGAAGCTGCCTTACGCCAATCAAACAGTGACTTAGAAAGACGGGTAGAGCAACGCACCCTTGAGTTAAAAACCGCCAAGGAAGCTGCCGAAGCAGCTAATGTGGCAAAAAGTACCTTCCTGGCAAATATGAGTCATGAATTACGCACCCCCCTGACGGCGATTCTTGGCTTTACCGAATTGTTATCGCGGGATCATTCCATTAGCCAATCCCAACGGCAACAGATTGAGATTGTCAATCGCAGTGGTGAGCATCTATTGCGGTTGATCAATGACATTCTAGAAATGTCGAAAATTGAAGCCCGCTTGGTGATATTTAATCCGGTCGAATTTGATCTCTATGCCCTGTTAGATAGTTTGCAAGGCATGTTTCAACTGCGAGCGCAGGCAAAGGGCTTAAAACTGAGTTTTGCCCCGGTTCCTGACTTACCTCGCTATATCCAGACCGATGAAAATAAGTTGCGCCAGATCTTGATCAATTTGTTGGGAAACGCGATCAAGTTTACGCAGCACGGTCAGGTTACGTTACGCATCAAGCACTATCCGGTGTCTGTCCGACCGCTTGATAAAGAAGCCGTTACGGTGGCAGATATCCTCAAATTTCCAGATCTAGATTTAAGCTTTGAAGTCGAAGATACTGGCGTAGGAATTGATCCCGATGAGTTGGAGTACTTGTTTGATCCCTTCGTCCAATCTAGAAGTGGACGCACTTTGCATGAGGGAACTGGGCTGGGGTTATCAATTAGCCAACAGTTTGTCTATCTCATGGGGGGCAATTTGCTGGTGACAAGTATGCCCGATCAAGGTGCATTGTTCCGGTTTGATATCCCCATCAAGTTGGTTCAGCGCACGGATGCCTTAGCCACCCTGCCGAAAGAAAGGGCGATCGCCCTGGCGTCCGACCAACCCACCTATCGCATCTTGGTGGTTGATGATCATTGGGCAAGCCGACAGGCATTGGTGCAATTGTTGCAATCCGTTGGCTTTGAAGTACAGGAAGTCAACAATGGCAAAGAGGCGATCGCGTCCTGGCAGCGCTGGCAACCCCATCTGATTTGGATGGATATGTGGATGCCTGTAACCGATGGCTATGAAGCAACCCATTGGATTAGACGAGAAGAGAGCAAACGCACCAAACAACAACCCGCTAAAAAACGTACGTCATCGCGATCGCGGAGTTCGTCTCAGTCTCCAGCTTCATTATCCCTGTCTCCAACCAAAATTATTGCCATTACAGCCAGTGTATTTGAAGAAGATCGCACGAAGGTTTTAGCCGCAGGCTGCGATGACTTTGTCCGCAAGCCGTTCCAGGAAGCCATGATTTTAGAAAAAATGGCAGAACATTTAGGGGTGCGGTATGTCTATGAGTCGCCCAATTCAGAACGGGTTCTACAGCAGGATTCGTCGATTCCTACTGCGTCCGAGCCATCACTGCTGGCAATGGCATCCCAGTTTGACATCACTCCAGATGCTCTCAAAATTATGCCTACTGAATGGATTGAAAAATTCCGGCAAGCGGCGATCAGAGGTTCTGACCAGCAATTACTCAAACTTCTGCAACAAATTCCCGAACCTCATGCAGATCTGGCTCGCGCCCTGACCCATTGGATCAATAACTTTCAATTTGATTACCTGCTCAACTTAACCCAACCTTAAATCCGGTCTGCATCGCTTCATCCAGCTATGAAATTTGGTGAGAGAGCCGCGCTCCGCGCGGCTCTCTCACAGCCTGCTGATTGAACCGTCTCGACGATTGCTATCGTTGGGGCGATCGCCCCATTCACTCAAAGAGGGTGCAGAGGTTTTACCTCTGCACCCTCTCCTGCGGATCGTAGACTTAAGAAAACCGAATATGTATGTCTGGAAGCAGGGCGACGCCCCGCTTCCAAACATACACGTCTGGGTTTTAATTAATTTGTCATCTCTAAGTTTGATGGCGAATAGCCAACTATGACTACGAAGCCGCCTGACGTTCTTTGGCTTCCTTGATCACTGCCTCTGCCACGTTAGCGGGGCAAGGAGCATAGTGAGAGAAAGACATCGAGAACTGACCGCGACCAGAGGTCATGGTTCGCAGATCGCCGATGTAGCCAAACATTTCACTCAGGGGCACATCTGCCTTAATACGAGCGCCAGTCACGCCTGTTTCCTGAGACTTCATCATGCCTCGACGACGGTTGAGGTCGCCAATAACATCGCCCATGTAATCATCTGGTGTGAACACGTCCACATTCATGATCGGTTCTAGCAACTGAGGACCCGCCTTGGGAATCGATTGCCGATAGGCAGCTTTTGCCGCAATTTCAAAGGCGATCGCAGACGAGTCAACGGGGTGGAAACCACCACCTGTCAGCGTGAACTTCAAGTCCACACAGGGGTAGCCTGCCAGCACACCTTTGCCAATGCTGCTTTCAAATCCTTTCTCAACCGCCGGCCAGTATTCCCGAGGAACAGCACCACCGACCACTTTAGATTCATACTGGAAGCCACTGCCAGCTTCACCGGGTTCGATGATGTACTCGATTTTACCGTATTGACCCGAACCCCCAGACTGTTTCTTGTGGGTGTAGCTATCTTCAAGCCGCTTGGTAATCGACTCACGATAGGCAACTTGAGGCTTACCGACCTCCACTTCTACGCCGTGCGTCCGCTTCAAGATATCAACCTTGATTTCCAAATGCAGTTCGCCCATCCCTTTGAGGATGGTTTCACCGCTTTCTTCGTCGGTCATCACATGGAAGGAGGGGTCTTCTTGCACCATTTTATTCAGCGCAATCCCCATTTTTTCGTCGCCACCCTTAGTCTTGGGTTTGACAGCAACCGAAATCACAGGATCAGGGAAGACCATCGGTTCTAGCGTCGCCGGATTTTTAGGATCGCAGAGCGTGTGCCCAGTTTGGACATTTTTCATGCCAACGATCGCCACAATATCGCCCGCCTGAGCCGATTCGATTTCTTCACGAGAGTTGGCGTGCATTTCCACCAAACGGCTAACCCGCTCGGTTTTACCCGTGGCAGTATTCAGCACGTTATCGCCCTTCGACAACGTCCCCGAATAGAGACGGGTGAATGTCAGTGCCCCAAAGCGATCGTCCATGATCTTGAAGGCAAGAGCACGTAAGGGTCTTTCGGGATCAACGATGGCAAACGTGCCTGTCTCGTTACCTTCCAGATCCACTTCTGGCTGAGGTTGAACTTCCGTAGGATTGGGCAAATAATCAACCACCGCATCCAGCACCAACTGCACGCCCTTGTTCTTAAAGGACGAACCGCAATAGGTGGGGAAGAAAGCCATATCACGAGTGCCCTTGCGGATACACTTCTTGATTTCTTCAATCGTGACTTCTTCGCCTTCCAGATACTTTTCCATGATCGTGTCATCCTGCTCAACCGCCAGTTCGATCAACTGTTCGCGGTACTTTTCGACATCATCTTTCATGTCGGCAGGGACATCTTTGATTTTGTAGTTCATCGGGTCGCCAGAATCATCCCATACCCAAGCTTTGCGGGTGAGCAAATCGACAACGCCAATAAACTGCTCTTCAATACCAATCGGCAACACCATGACTAACGGTTTGGCAGCCAATATCTTATCTACTTGTTGCACAACCCGGAAGAAATCCGCACCTGTGCGATCTAGCTTGTTGATGTAGATAATACGAGAGACTTTAGAATCGTTGGCATAGCGCCAGTTGGTTTCAGACTGCGGTTCCACACCACCAGAACCACAGAAAACCCCGATTCCACCATCCAGAACCTTAAGGGAGCGATACACCTCGATCGTAAAGTCAACGTGACCCGGAGTATCGATAATGTTGAGTTGGTGGTCGTTCCAGAAACAAGTGGTAGCGGCAGATTGAATCGTGATGCCACGCTCCTGCTCCTGCTCCATAAAATCTGTTGTCGCTGCGCCTTCGTGCACCTCACCAATTTTGTGGATCTTGCCCGTCAGTTTCAGGATTCTTTCAGTTGTAGTCGTTTTACCTGCATCGACATGGGCGAAAATGCCGATGTTACGATACCGAGTGAGGTCTTTCATAGTTGCTCTCTAGAGTTATAATGCGACAAACAGTTTTAAGGACGACCTTTTAAGCGTTACCCAAATGAAAATGAGCGTTGCCTTCGTAGCCAGTACAGGCTGGATTTGAGTCATGCAGAATCCTGACAAATTCCATGCCATGTCTATAATAACGTTGCTAATTGTAAAGTGTCGTGGTAACGAAGTGGAAGCAATTTGACAGAAGAAGTAATAAGATTTTCTGCTGTTGCCCTATCCAACCGAATGAGTAGAGTCTTTCTCTACGAAAAAACTCTCCCTGTCCAATTCATTACCCTGGTCGTGCAAACACTAAATTTTGCAACATCGGGGTTGGGGGCTATGCCCTCTAGATGGAGGATTCACCCCTTCCATGCTCTCTAACGCTTTGAACTTAGCGTACCAGGCTGCACACCAGCAGGGAGCTTGACCACTGATTAAGAGTGCCCCCCATTCGATCGAATGACTACACATTTATTCAAACAGACAAATCGAGGCGGGTGCAACGGGGCAGGTGCGATCGCGCAGAGGATTGCCTGCCAGATCCAGCACGTCTAGATTTGGTAAACTCGATAGCGGGCTGGCATCAGTAATCTGGTTGCCACTGAGGATCAGCGATCGCAACTGGGTCAGCGTTGCCAGAGGACTAACGTCACTCACCTGATTGAAAAACAGAGAGAGCGTTTCCAGCTGAGTCAGGTGGCTGAGCGGACTCAAATCGTTCACCTGGGCTCCATCCAGATTGAGAAATTTGAGCTGAGTTAGCGGCGCAAGGAAGGTCAGGTCGCTAATCGGTTGGGCAGACAGGTCGAGCGTGGTTAACTGGGTCAGGGTAGACACGGGGCTAAAGTCCTCGATGGGGTTGCCACTGATCCCGAGAGTTTGCAGTTGAGGCACATCAATCAGGGGACTCAGATCAGTAATGGCGTTATCGGTCACATCCAGATGCATCAGTTGCGGGAGCGATCGCACGACACTGATATCTTGAATCTGGTTATCGTGCAATTCCAGCTTAACCAGGCTAGAAAGAGCTGCCAGGGGCGCAATCGTAGTTAATTGACTGCTATTGATACTCAGTTGCTCTAAATGGGTCAGAGAGGCCAGGGGACTGAGGTCACTAAAGTTACCACCATAGAAACTCAACTGCTTGAGTTGGGTCAGGCTCGCCAGCGGTCGTAAGTCAGTCAATGTGGCGATCGGGGGTTGAGATTCCTGGGGCAATCCCGTAAACAGGTTAAGCAGCTCTACTGCTCCGCCAGAATCCTGTAGCGTTAACCCTTCTGCTGTAGATAAAATTTGATGTGCGGTAGCACAATCCTCAGTTCCGGCTTGTGCCAGCATCAGCTCGATAGTGTATTGCGTATCAGCCGATAAAGTGTCTCGTTGTGCACACCAGTCGGCAAACGTTTGCAGGCGATCGCCCGTATCCTGCACGGGTGCATGTTCATCAGAATTTACCTGAGCTAGGCGGGTTTGAGCCGATCCTGAAGCGGTCAGACTGAGCAAGACCGCCAGTCCAAGCAGAGAACTGAAACCATAGGTGAAAGAGCGATCGCGAAGTAACATAGGGGTTGTGACAAAGGGGATGAGCGAATATAGCGCTTCGCGCCTGGATAAATTACGAGTGCTGTGTGTGAGCTGCGCGGAGTGAGGCTCTCGCACAATAGCGTGTACGTTATACCGTTGAGAATTGCTATCGTCTTTTATTATTTTGACACCGCTGACAAACATTAGGAAACGAAAGAATCAGGTAAAACGTGCGGTAATCACTACACCGACTGCGTTGAAGCTACAACGCTCCAGGGTTCAATTCCGTACTCTTCTGCACCCGGTTTACAGTGCTTTGCACTTGGATCTGTTGAGATTTTTTGTGGTGTGCCGCGCTTCGCACGGCACACCACAAAAAATCTGTGGCTTAAGCCAGTGGCAATTACGGTAAGCACCTGGTTTTAAGTCCCCGGTTTAAAGTAGTCGAATAGGCGATCGCCAGAATCTGCCCGAATCAGAGCCACGACAACATCGGGTAAGGCAACTAAACCGGGATAGATGAGATAACGGGGTTCCCAGCGGGGATGGAATTTTTCTTTGTAGTTGTGCAACCCTTTGAAGTTATAAAACCGATTCAAATGCTCGTAGAGGTAATGAATTCCTTTTTCAAGTCGGGGCGATTGCTGGGTTTGCCCGACGCCCGAAAGGGCTGATAAGCCTAAATTAAAGCCATCATAGCCGCGTTGTTGATAGTGCTGAAATAAGGAGATAAATAAAAAGTCCATGGTACCATGCTCTGCATTGGCTCGATGACGCATCAGATCGATGGTGATGTCGTTGCGTTGATATTCAGGCACAATGTTGGCAAATGCCGTAATTTGTCCATCGCTGGCATAAACCGTAGCAATTTCACAATCACCCAAATAGCGATCGTCAAACCAACCCAGAGAAAACTTTTTCTCGGAACCGTGCATCAGTTTTAGCCATTCATCGCTGACCGTGCGCAGTTGGTTGAGCAAGTCGGAAGCAATTGGGGGTTGAGACCATTGGACGGTATAGCCCAGTTTTGTAAACTTGTTCACTGCTGTGCGCAAATTTTTTCCAGCTTTACCGTCGAGGGTAAAGGTTTTCAGATCTACGATGGCTTCTTCACCAATTTGTAAGACTTGAAATCCCAATGATTCATATATCATCACGTCATCGGGTAAGGTCTGGTAGAAAGCCGCATACCAATCATTTTGCAAACAAAATTGCTGAAATCCAACGATCGCCTCTCGGCAATCGTCGGGGTCTCCAATCGGATCTCCCAATGCGATCGCACCCCTGCCTTTGGCGACATAAGCAATCACACTACGACCCGATGGGCTGAAGTAATAGGCTTTATCGTCTAACAACGCAAATCGTGCCAGAGACGATTGTCCGTAAGTCGTCACCAAGGACGTTGCCCGTTGACGCTCTCGCTCACTGGCTGGCGATCGCAGCAGCACAGGACGCAGTAACATCAGCAGAGCATACCCCAGAGTGACACTGCCAATGATGTAAATAGAGTTGATAAAAAATTGTCCAAACCGAGTAGTGGGCTGCGACCCAGCACTGGTATCGGCAAAAAACATGGCTAGCGTTTGGATAAAAGCCGTTGGCAAATTAAAATTGACTGAATAATGGTGATCCAGCCAATCAAACCCCAGAGTTCCATAGGTCAGCGTAAAAAGTAACGCCACCACAAACACACGTATCCCTTGAGCAATGGAAGGGCGATCGGATTGAGCTGTAAACGCCGGTCTCATCCAGATCAATTGTCCTAATAACACCAGAGACAGTAAGCCTTCTTCATAATCTAATCCTTTGATCAGATTACTAAAAATAGAAACCATCAGTACGCCAATTGCCATCCACCAGGCAATCCGTTTGCGTCGAAGAAGATGGACAGCGAGCGTAAGCAGAAAAAACCCAGTAATAGCCGTAAATAAATGTCCCCCAACTCGGACTTCAAACGGAATCAGGGGTTTAAGCAATGCGACCCGTTCGGGTAAGCTAGGCGTAACCGCAGAAAACAGGTTAATCATGCCTGCCAGACCCGTAATCAGGCTGACAGTCCAGAGTCCAATTCGAGTTCGGTAGCTGAGCATGGCGATAGATGTTAAGAATCACAAGTTAATTAAAATCCGGAAGTTTATTGTTGGAAGCGCGGCTCCGCCGCGCTTCCAACAATAAATCTTCGGTTTTATTAAATCCACGATCCTAAGTACCTTAACCGACTTGATGTTGTGCGAGAGCCGCGCGGAGCGCGGCTCTCGCACAAAAACCGTAATCTATCCAGTCGTGACGCGCTATAGTGTTTGCACGACTCGATCTAAACCCCTGTGCCATAGGCAGCACAAGAGTTTTAAGGTGATATGTTTAATTCGGCTATGTGATTCCGTGAGTGCTGTGTACGGCTTATGGTAAGAGTAGTCTAAATCTAACCCGTGCTTGTGTCATGCCAACTACGTCCTTCACCGATAGTCAGGGTCATTGGGCTGAAGCTTGCATTTTGGCGTTAGCCAATCGTGCCATTGTCAACGGCTACCCTGACGGAGGGTTTCGACCTGATAGCGGAATTACTCGGGCGGAATTTGCAGCCCTGACCTATCGGGCATTTCCAGAGGCACCCGCCGTGCGATCGCCCCTTGCATTCGCCGATGTGCCAGCCACCCATTGGGCAGCAACAGTGATTCGCTGGGCAGTAGAAAGAGGCTTTTTTTCGGGATATAACGACGGCAGTTTTCAACCGGGGCAATCGATTTCTCGTTTACAAGTGTTATTGGTACTGGTGAATGCGGCACGGTTGACGACTGTAACAACGGCTGATGACCTCTTACCCCTCTATTTCACCGATGCGGCAGAGGTAGCAGGATGGGCAAAAGGGGCGATCGCTACTGCCATTAGTGGCGATCTGGTGGTGAACTATCCAGATGTGCGACAGTTGCGCCCCAACGTCAATGCCACTCGGGCTGAAGTCTGTGCTAACTTATGCCGTGCCTTAAAGATGCGCGATTCAGTGCCACCCCAAGCTGCCACCTGGTACTGGGGTTTACCAGACTTGCTAGCAGGCAGCGTCACTGTTCCCTTTGCTACCTGGAAAGGTAGTGCCCGGTTGATGCGTGATCTTCAGGTGCAACTGACCGCACTGGGATTGTATCCTGCGGCAGAAATCAATGGCATCTACACTTCTAAAACTGAGCAAGCTCTAACGCAATTTTGTCAGTTTTATGGGCTTTCTACCATGAAAGTCGGTGAGTTTAACGCGCCCTTTGCCCAGGCATTAATCCATGCCGATGCCACTGATATGTCTTTGCAAGCCGCCAGCGATCGGCAACAGCTGTTTGATCGTCTGCTCACCCAGGAGGCTGGATTTAATGCCGAGAAGCTCGCGTTTCTCGATTACGGCATTCAACAATCTGCCTATTTTAATGACATCCCCAGCTATGCCGATCGGCTGATACAACCCGTAGATGGCTCCCAGGTAGTATCGTTGGGCGATCGCACATCCTTAACCGGCAGCACAACCCCCGTTACATTTCTGCCGTATCCCAGCGTGGGTACGAAACCTTCTGTAGCAGGGGGCTTGGAGTTTTTGCATAGTGATATTGCCTCCGCCTGCATCTGCATCGGCAGCATGGTTGAAGGCAGGGTCAAAGCTCGTTGGTTGGGACGCAACGCCCTGACGGCAATGCAGCTCTGGAGTGCAACTAAATTTATTCCCGTGTTGCATGTCATCGCCCGTGCCAATGCGGTTAACCCCGGTGCAGCCATTAAAGATTGTCTGGTGCGATCGCCCGGAAGTAGTGGCGGCTATAACGTCTATCGACTGGCAGTTGATCTGGTCACCTATCAAACCATGATTGGCAGTTCCAATGCGATCGCCTTAATGTTTAAACAGTTTTCGCCGCCAACGGATCTAGAGAACTGGGTGAAACGCATGACTGGCAATAGCTCCCTGGAATTTCGCGGACGCTATGGAGAAGATGCCTTCATCAGTCAACCCAGTTTATATCATCTCTCCTCCAATCAAACGCTCTTGCCTGCGATCGCCACCAGTTATTCCGGCAATAATTTGCTATCAACCTACGATCTCACCCGCCTGATCACCATGCTGGGCTGGCACTATCATCTTCCTGCCGATGCCCAAATCACCTCTGCCCAGTGGAGTAGCCTGGAAGCGGTGGTACGAGCAATGGCACAAGATACAGCCCGTTACCTGGATATCGCCATCGATCAATTGGGTATCGCCAATGTGATTGAAGCGCCGGTGATTCTTTCAAAACTGGGGTTTGGGCGCAGTGCCACCCGCGATCGCACAGAATTGGTTTATACAGCGCTGTTTCGTTTTAACGATACCCGTCCGCGTCGTCAGGGAAATCCAGCGATTTGGCGATCGCTCGGTTTGACTCTGGTTGCAACCAAAGACTTGAATGATGCCAACGAAGAGGCTCGCCAACTCGATGCCCGTATGGCTGCCGAAATTACCGAAATTCTCCGTCGGATCATGACGCAAGAACTATAGCGATCGCCCATTTGTGTGAGAACCACGCTCCGCGTGGCTCTCACATAGACGGATAGGCGGGTTGTGAGAGGCGTACCCCTTCGGGGTGCGCCTCTCACAACCCATTTAGGATTGCGGTATTAACCATTAGGGGCTGGTGTTTCAGATGTTTCAGGCGCTTCAGGCGTTGCTGGTTGATCACAGGCAAACCGTAATGTCCTCAATGCACTACTACCAGAAGCGGGTTGGGCAAGGCTACCCGTATCGCCATAATTGAACTGTTGCAATTGTTCTTGACCATCACCATAAACAATCAATTGCCGTAACCGAGCTACATTCGCAACACAATCCACAGATTGATACAGCATCACCCCATATACTGGCTCACTGATTTCAGCTTCAACAAACGCATTATTGGGTTGCTCAAAACTACGATATTCCCAGTACCAAACACTATCTTCGCGCGTCTCAATCGAGTTGCGATCGACAGAAAAGCGATCGCCCACGGCATTGGTTGTGACTTCTACCCAGTTAGGTTCTGCGATCGCAGGTAGGCAAGGCAACAGCACCGCACTTAAGACCGCTAACTTGAGCAAGTATATATTCATAATACGATTCATAACATGATTCATTAAAGGTTCAAACGATACCCATCTCACAAGCATCACAGCTCAATTAGAGGGGGATGGACTTGGCTGCAAAGGTACCACATCAGAAGGGTCGGTTGTGTCTTCAGGCAGGCGATTCAAGTAGCCTTCAACGTTTTCGATCGCCTGCTGAGCATAGCTATCATCGGGACGTTCATCCAGCGCCCGCCTGAAGTACAGCAATGCAGTCGCATAATCCCGTTGCTCCGTTGCTCTGTATCCCGCTTGCATATAGCGATCAAACACCGGGCGTAGAGGCTCTGCCTCTACAGACGGTTGTGCGCTGGAAGTTGCCGTTGATTCAGATTGCTGTTGATAGGCATTCAGCACTCGCTCAGTATAAGCTGCCGTTCCAGCCGTGTCGTACTGGCTGGCATCTCCTGTCATCCACCATGCCGCCGCCCGTCGAACAGCGATCGCTTCATTCTGATTGCTGGCGTCATACTCCTCTGCCAACACATCTCGCATTACACAGATCAAAATGTTACGAGCAGTGACAGGGCTGGCTTCAAAAGCATCAGGAGTTAACTCGCGACCAATGCAACGGCGCGACCAGCGCGGAATATTTTCGGGCTTGATTTGCCACTCACTGTACAAACCATCGTTTTCCGTGTCCGTTTGCGGAGCAGCCTGCCGCAAGGCTTCAACCAATGCCCCAACTTGTTGATCAGACACTTGAGCCTGGGCAGGCAACGCCCCCAGTCCCCAGACCAGACCCAAGAGCAATATTAATTTGCTGAACGGCGATCGCACCATACCCACTCTCCAACTCTGAGTTAGTTTCCAGATACCACATACCAGAGTGTATCAACAGTTTTGGTTACACCCACTGCCAACAATTGTAATCAATCGTGTTCTCTAGAAGAAAGACCCCTAGGAGAGAGCGATCGTTCCCTACTCAGCTGAAAATACGTTTGAGCAGTTTCTCTAGTTGACTAACTCATGAATGCGGCGATCGCCAAGATAACAAATAACCAATTAATTGACTGGAGACACCACTAAATCACTTATGTCCCATGAGCAAAGTGTCCCAGTATGAGGTGAATCGGTCTGCCTAGAAATATCTATTAACAAATAAGCAGGATCAGATGTTTCTAAAATGACATCAAACTTTGATACATTGTCAGATACAAGTTTAAGCTGTTTTTGATCGAGTATCGTGCCTTGAGGATCCACTGACTTAACAGTTAATTTTATTTCCGGGCATTGTGCATCACTGAAGTTGAATTGTCCTTCAAGAAAAGCTTGGTTTGGAGGTGTTTCCAAATAGAGTAGCGAAGTTGCCTCAGGTTGACTATCACCTTCTGGATAAAAGTTAATATTGTAGCTTTGATCAGAATCGTTAGAAATAAAATATCCTGGGCTGTGGCTCAGTGCTAACCAAGCTTTCTGACCGCCAGGACGTTCTCCCATATCCTCTTCCATGCTCCTTAGGGTGCGAAATGCTGTATCAATTGAGGTAGGTCGCCGACGTTGATAAATATTTACTGTTATATCGTCGTCTAGTAAAAATTGTTTAGGAAGCAATGCAAAATCCTGAGCAATTTCCCAGTTTTGCGCAAATGCGTCAACCACCACCCTGATCAAATCTTGTTCCTCAGGGCGCAAATGATGCTGGAAAGGAGTCGCAATCACAACATAGTTGGAATACAGCAGACGTTCCAAAGGGTATGCATCCCTTGAATCTACAAAAGGTATCCAATGAAGGATTTTCAATCCTTTACTGTGCCAAAACTCCTGAGCTGAGGACGACATCACATTTTCATACAAACTTCGATTTGCTTGCCACAACAAATCGTCATTTAATTGAGGAGACGATGCTGCAACATAAATGGGATCATTAGGCTCTGATACCTCTCGAAGATAATTCACGAGGTCACTAATAGTCGCGTAGTCCTGATGAACCTCAGGAGGATAGTTAGATGTGAATAGCTTGCTCAAGCTGGCATTTGCGATCGCCTTACCCATTGCTGTATCAGCCCAGATACTGCGAGGGGCTAGACCGACAACCATGTTAAAACACAAATAAATAATGAGCAAACTCAGAAAAAGTAATCGTTTTCTTCCTTTCAGCGTTAGCCAAACAGTCCACATTAACGCAGACAACCCCAAAACAACCCAGGGTGTGAAGTGCATACTATAGTGAAAACCCAACTGTTTTACTCGTAGTACCCACTGCCCAATGGAAAATATTGCCAAGCTAACCAGGAACAGTGCAGTAGAGCGAGCCAGAACGTGATTGAATAAGCCTGCGACAAAACCAAGGGCTGCTAACAAACAAGCAATCCAACCGTAATACTCTCGATAGTAGTTAATGCTAACGCTTATAGGTTGTTCATAAGATGAGTAAAGCTCACCAAAATTGGTAAACAGAATTTTTTGAATGAACGGTAAACCAAGAAAAGCAACCACACTCACGGTGGCAGCTATCATAAAGATAATTTTCTGTATTTGTTGTGGTAATTCCTGAAAAGCTTTGCTTTTGTTGCGATAGAAGGTGTTGAGAAAAAAGATGAATTGCTGTCCTATAACGCAGCAGAAAAACGCAATGCCTGCATATACAAAATGACGACGAAATAAAACTGATATAGCCAAACAAAACCCGATTACGATTATCTGCCAGGGATGCGATCGCCTGGGGTTACGTACGTAGATATAGGTTGCTAAACCTACTAAAACAGCGGATCCAGCATCTGGATAACCTCGCAAGGCCGGTAGCCATGTTGCCGGCAAGAACATTGCCAATAGGGCAGTTGACCAAAATACAGTACGAGGAGAGCTAGGAATTAAAACGGAAGCGATCGCCCCCATAGTTAAGCTAAATGGCAATACATAGAATAGGGTCAGAGTAAGAATATAAACTAATCGACTATTACCAAATATCAGGATAAAAGGAACACTAAGTAATGTGTGAAAATCACTATAATCTTGAGCCGTTGATTTCCAAATTCCACCGACAGCCTGAAATACCGAAAAGAGAGTATTTTTGGGTAAATCGCGAAAGTAGATCGCTTTCGCTGCCGTCATATCTTGATATTGAGCAGAGTCCCAGTAATAAAAAGTATGCTCGTTTAGTATATAAATAGATGTTAAAGCTACGGTCAGCATTACCAATGCAATCAAGCAGGTAAAATTAATCCAAAATCCTCGCTTTTGTTGAAATAGACTCATGGCTCTAAATCTATGCACGAAACTACATTCAGCAATACTCTGATTTTTTTCAATTCTGGAGCGATCGCGTAGTAACTTCCGTCCCAGACGATAAAACTGAACCCATTTGCCAACGACAAGGCGGATTCAGAATCCCTTTGCTGCTTTGGAACGAGCGCACTTCTAAGGGATACACATGCCAATGATAATCATAGGTATATTCCCAATTACTGTGATGAATCCCGACATTAACAAAGTAACTACCCTGGTTCAAATCGAGGCGATCGATTTGTAGATGAATTCGCCCTTTCCCATACAAAACTGTCATCGGGATTTCCATGTCACAAGTATTGACATCTAAACAAGGTTGTCCATCTGCCGTACTGAGAGTCACGCCAAAAATAGCAGATTCAATCATCTCAGGAGACTCATACTCAATTTCAACCGTCAATGGCGCGCCCGACTCCATCGTCGAATCGGGTAAAAGCTTCACGCCTGTAATTTCGACCTCTAAAGAGCCAAACCGATTTTCGTTAACACGTAACTCAACTCCAGATTCAGTCAGTTGTGCAGGGCGTTTGGGTGTACGCTGCTGCGTTTGCGATCGCATTTCACTGGTGTACTGCCCGACCACAACCTCTGGTTCGCCATAGGCAACCACTGTTCCATGTCGTAACCATAGAGCGCGATCGCACAGCCGATCGACCTGATCCACATCATGAGAAACCAAAACAATGGCACAGCCTTGCTCCTTTAAATCCGCAATTCGATTCAAGCATTTCGCCTGAAATGCCAGATCACCCACAGATAAGAACTCATCGACCAGCAACACTTGGGGCGTCGTGTGGACGGCGATCGCAAATGCTAGACGCATTGCCATACCTGTGCTGTAAGTTCGTACAGGATTATCAATAAACTCTTCCAGTTCAGCAAAATCAACAATCTGATCAAACCGACGTACAACTTCCTTGCGAGTCAAACCTGCCACAATTGCATTGGTAAATACATTCTCTCGACCCGTCAGATCGCCATGAAACCCCGCTCCCAGATCTAACAACGCACCAATTCGACCATTAATATGAATGCGTCCTTCATTAGGAGGGGCAATCTGGCCTAATATTTGCAACAATGTTGATTTACCTGCGCCATTATGTCCAATCACACCCAGCATTTCACCTGCCGCAACGGTGAAGTTGATGTGCCGCAGTGCCCAAAACTCCTCCACCGGACGCATTCGCTGCAATCCGGATAATGCCGCTTCCATAATCGTCATGGGTTTTTCTGCATGATAGCGTCGAAACCACTTGCCGAGATTCTCTACGACGATGGCATCGTGCATTTAGATCTCCTCCACAAAACGAGCACTTTGACGCTTAAATACCGCATATCCAAGCGGTAATAAAGCGAGCGTAATCACAGTAATGATGGCTAACGCGAGCCAATCGGGTGCAACACCCCACAATAAAATCTGCCGATATGATGTAACGATATGAACCATTGGATTTAATCCATAAACATACCAGTATTGAGCAGGAATGTTTCTGAGGTCATAAAAAATGGGGGTGAGATAAAACAGAAATTGTAAAATCACACCCAGAGTATGTTGTGTATCCCTAAACGTTACATTCAAAGCCGCCAGAAAATAGGAAAGGCTGACGGTTAGGACAAATTGTAAAAGTTGCAGTAACGGCAAACATAAAATGAAGGGAGTAAACTTCACACCATCAATCAACAGAAAAGCAATCAATACAGGTAGAGCGAGTAAGAAATGAATCAACCCCGTCGTCACAATGACAATCGGCAAGATGGTGACCGGAAAACCAGGTTGACGAATCAAAGGGCGGCTATTGATAATGATGCCTGTTGCTTGATAGAGAGCTGTTTGAGACCAATTCCAGACCAATAACCCAATAAAAACATACGATGAATATTGGGGAATATTAACTGGTACAACGGCTTGAAAAACAAAAACAAAAACAGCAAGTTGAAATAGTGGATTGATTAATGTCCAGGCGATCCCCAGAGACGATCGCTTATACATGAGTTTCATCTCACGATCTACCAGCGATCGCAATAAATCCCACAAATAGCCAAATTGGTGCAGACTGATAGGTCGCTTTGACTTTCTTGACGCAGTCATGTTCTACACTCCTCTAACATCGACAGTTCAACAGGACACGACAGGTACTGAAACTAAAAGATTGGGACAAAATGCCCCAATCTTTTAGTCTCAAATAGTTTCGGAATATGCCCTGGTGTCAGACATGACGTCATCCTCTGGTTCAGACGGCTCAACAGGTGTGGCGATATTTAGAGGTGCCTCACGAGTTCGTAATGCAACAGGAATATAAGGTGCGCTCCGTCCTTCTTTGAAAACTCTCTGGTGCGATCGCCATAACGCCCAGGGACCCGCTAAATTTCCTTTGATTTCTAGCAAAACCAACGAAATTGGATAATCGCTCCATCCGCGTAACGAGTAATAAATTCGCCAAAAATGAGCGGCAGGAAGCCCAACTAAAAGTTGTAGTAACCCCCGCCAGTCCCAATCACGAAACAACGTTGTCAGATGGTGCGCACTATGCCCTTTACTATAGTTATAAATTTGGCGACGTAGTGCGTCCATTGTTTGCCGATGTCGGTGCCAAACATACGCATTAGGCTCGTATGCCAGTGTGTAACCTGCCTTGAGAATTTTGTAGAAGAGATAGCTATCTTCTCCTACACCCGATGGCATTCCGGGTCCCAAGGCTTCTACCATCAGCCCTACTTCTGGATCACAGAACAAACTGGCACGATAGGCAGAATTTGCGGTACCTCCTAAAATCCAGGTTGGTACCGGACGCCAGCGAAACTGCTCAAACCAGTCTCCATTAACCTCAAACGATTGAAACCCACGACCTAACCCGCCATAACTTTCATAAAGCTGTTGAGAGCGCGTTTCTAACTCCAATGGCAACACATTTCCGGTCACTGCCATGACATCAGCTCGAACAAACGGAGTAATCAGATTTTCCAACCAATCCACCGGCAACTTCACATCATCATCCGTCGTCGCAATGATATCTCCTGTACTGGCAGCGATTCCGGCATTACGTGCATAGGAAACACCCGGACGAGATTCACTAACTAACACCACCCCCGGAAATTCAGCAACCACAGGCGGAGTTAAGCCAGAATCCGGACGATTATCCACCACAATAATTTCAACAGATCGTGATGTAGATTGTGCTTTTAAACTGCGAATACAGTTACGTAAATCATCCGGGCGATCGCACGTTCCGACCACGACCGATACCGGAATTGAATCGGGTAAACGGATAGGATCAGCAATTTCTTTGGGCACGTAATGTTGCCGCAGCAAAGTTTGTATTTTGTTCCACAGCGCATCTTGAGAAGAGTGCCCCTCAAAATTGAGCAATCCCATGCCTAACCCATCGATCATGGCTGTGCGCAAACGACCTAAACTAATCGATTGGTTGCGATTGGCGATCGTAAAGTTGCCCAGAGGTTTGCCCTTCCACGAAACAAACAGTTGAACTTCATCATAGTTGCTCAGGTTTTCCAGCGGAGATAATGGCTCTGACAACTCTAACTGACGAACAGCAACTGCTTTTTCAAACTTGCCTCTAAGCGGTGTCTGAGGACAATGGACATACTTGGGAGGAATCGGTGGATCATCTGCACAAGCGAACGATTTAGTAATTTCAGCCGCCCGCCGTTGAGATTTAGCATAGGTCGTCAACCCCATAAACGCGCCCCAAAACTCCGCCCAAATCAGCTCTTTAGGAAATTGAATCGGGTGCAATGCAGCAATCAGTAACCGTCGCACATTCCAATACAACATCCACCAAATGGCTAACCACAAAAACGTTAATCGTTGATCGGGGTATGACCAACCACTGCACCAAAAATAGGTGTAAAGGCTACCATTATTGCGAATTTGGGTTTTAAGTTTGGCGTAGTCGCGTCGATGCCGATGTCGAATCAGAGCTTGTGGTTCATAAACCAGCGTATGCCCTGCTTTCAACACTCGAAAAAACATTTCTAAGTCTCCTGCCCCGTTCGTGACCGTACCCACATCCAGAGCTGGATCAAAGTAGCCAATTTGTTCAAAAACAGACCGTCGATATGCCATGTTGGCACCCGTACCAAACTGTCCGGTACCCAACCATCGCCAGGGAATCGGCTTGTCTTTCTCGGCGCGATACCACGTTTGAGTAAATCCTCGCCCAAAGCCACCATATTTTTCAAACAAAACTTGCGCTTCTGTTTCTAATTCATAGGGCACGACTAACCCTGTGACTGCCATGACTTCAGGATTTTCGGCAAACACCTGGGCGATCGCCTTGACCCAACCGGGATCAACTACCACATCATCATCGGTATAGGCAATGATGTCTCCCTTTGCTTCTAAAATTGCCCGATTTCTTGCCCAATCCAACCCCGGACGAGGCTCTCGCACATAGCGCACCTGGGGATATTGGGTATCAATCAGAATTTTTGTGGCTTCAGTGGCAGGCGCATTATCCACCACAAGAATTTCAAGATTGGGATAGTCTAATTGGTTTAATGCTTCCAGACAAAGCACCATATCATCCGGGCGATCGCGCGTACAGACTGCCACTGTCACCAGCAGATGATCCCCTTCATACTGAGGCGGTGGCATGGCAATCAAATCTTCCAGTTGCAAGTCTTCCAAGCGTTCTACAGCGGTCAATCCTTGCTTGAGTAATTGAGCCGTAATTGCCCAACTATGCTGTTCTAAAATCAGCTTACTGAGTGTTTGGGTCGGACACTGCCCTGCGAAAATTGGTGCCTGAATATAGCCAATCGGCACGCCATGTAAACGAACCAGTCCTTTCAGTGCAATATAGTGTTCTAAGCCTGTGAAAGTTGGGATGGGTTGGCTCAGTTCAATATCAACAACTTTGACAGGGGCAAGGGATGTGGGCATGGTTCAGGTGCAAGCTAAAAAGAATGAAGTGGATATGTCTCTAAACAGGATGAAAAGTCCGATTCTAAACCTGACGCTGTTTGCGCAGTAGGTGATGTAAGGGTTTCGTGATTGATGGTTAAAGGTAGCTGCCGACCGATTACAACGCTTTAGAGTTTCCGTTTATTCGGTTTAAAAAAGGGAGAAAATGATGCAACTTGTCACTGATCAAGACTTTGAACTTGACACCCCATTTTCGTAACCATGATTGGGGCAGCAGGTTAGCCGTTTGGGTTAATCGATGTTTTAGAAAGGTTTTCAGCGTCATCCAATAAGGATTCTCTGGTCCAATAAAAGCAGAAATTTCCTTAAGGGCTAACCTGACAAAACTTTCAACGACGAGAATGTACCACCCTAAGCGCAACAATGGGGTGACATGGTCGGCTCGGACGGCTTGAGATAGCCAGTACAACGTTCCCCGATAACATTGAATTTGACGGCTTTGCTGCGCCAGATAGAGATAAAAACTACTGCGAGATAGTTTGAATAAAATAGCAGGAAGTCCAGATTGACGTGCTAATGTTCGCTCAATCATCAGCTCATGAGATTGCGCCATTTTGCCGTAGTTGCGAGACATACTACCTGCAATTTTGCGGTAGCCCACCAAAAATTCTGGTACTACCCGAAACTGATAGGATTCTGCAAGACGTAAATATAAATCCCAGTCTTCACACCCCTGAGCCTCCAGTTGTTTGAACGAGGAATCATAGCCACCCACGGTATCCAAACACGTTTTGCGAATCAGGGTGGCACTGGCATTGCCAATGAAGTTATGACACAGCAACGTCGCAAACACATCTCCCTCTATGGTTGCCGTATGATAGCCATCAATCGGTGAATCATTTTCGTCAATATCTAACGACCAAGAATAGATCACCCCAACCGACTCATCAGATTGCAGACAGCATTGCACCTGCTTTTCGAGATGCTTGGGATACCAAATATCATCGGCGTCAATTGGTGCAATCCATTCACCGTTGGCATGAGCAATTGCCAGATTGCGCGCCAGTGCAACCCCGGCATTTGCTTGACTGAACAGCACAACCCGTGGGTCTGTTTCCGCGATCGCCTTGACAATTTCAGGAGTGCGATCGCTGGAGCCATCATCCACAACCAATACTTCGATTTGGCGATAAGTCTGCGACAAAACCGAGTGCAGTGTGCGTTCAATAAACGCCTCAGCATTGTAGGCAGGGATGATAACGGAAATGAGTGGAAATCGAGCAGACACTGTGAAGGTATTCATGATGCCCAGAGAACGCAGCACAATCAACAAAACGAAGCAGGTTGCTAGCCCGAATAACACTCTATGGTGCCCTTATGGCAGCATTTTCTAACGCACTGGCGACTTAACGTAACAATTGCGGCTCATCGGTTTAGCCTTTTCCAGCCAGAACACGATCGTCCCTAAAACAAAGGCAAGCCCCCCGTAGAGGAAATACAGCCAATGCATCAAGACACTTTGAACAGCAAAGATCAACCCGTGTTTACGATGAAAGAATTGGTAGACATCCCAATTAAGTTTCACCAGCACGATAGCGCATACCAGGGCACCTATGAACCAATCGATGCGATACACACTCGCCAAGGTAAACAGTACAAGCAGGTAAGATAGCACCACACTCATACGGCTAGAGGTCTTTAAATTCAAATCATTAACACACGCCGATGGATTACTTTTGATGAGGATGGTCCAGGGAATCCCGCGATCGCAAATATCCGTTTTAATCAGCCCCCAAAATGTCCAGGCTTTGTAATGCTTAACCTGAGCCTGTTTGACCAGACGAATATGCCCACCTGCCTGCCGGATGCGGTAGCCCAACTCGATATCTTCGATACAGGGACGATCATAACGGCAAACATCGAACCCACTCAGCTTCAAAAACGTAGACCGCTTAACGGCTCCGCAACCTGCCCAGAAGGTAGACGCGTCTTCACACCCTGTTTGATGCACATAGTGATGCAGCAGGTTTTTGAACTGGGCAACAAAATTGGTCGCTTTGGGGGCATCGTCATAGGAACCAAACACCGCATCAATCGTCGGGTCTTGTTGCAATGCCATTGCCAGTTGCAAAAAGGTATCTGGATGAACCTCACAATCTGCATCAATAAAACAGAGATAGTTGCCTTTAGCTGTTGCCGCACCCAGATTACGAGCAGCACCGGGTCCCAGGCGTTCGTTGGTTTTGAGAACTGTTGCACCTGACGCGATCGCCCGTTCACCCGAATCATCCGTTGAACTATCATCCACGACGATCAACTCCCAGTCTTGAAACTGAGACTGGGCGATCGCATGTAGACAAGCCCGGAATGCCATTCCACCGTTATAAACCGGAATAATAATTGAGAAAAAAGGAGAACCTGTCTCTGGCGGTTTTGTGCGTGTCATCTGCCATTTGCTCCTACATCCAGCGTCCTGTGGTGACAGATAACGGTTTCACATTGAGGTCTTGGGTGGGGAACAAGGTTTCCATTAACTGAAACACATCTTCAATCACACCATCACTATTCATATAGTGGAACGAACCCGTCCTACCCACCAGATGGAGGTTATTCCATTGACTCAGGTAGGTTTTGACCCGTTTCAGTTTTTCCTGGTAGCCAATGTGATACACCGGATACGCATAGGGCACCCGCAAAATCCACCGCTGATCGACATCTTCTTTATTGAACCAACCAATTTGATCCATTTGCTCGACCACTCGATCTAGCAAGTCGTCATCCGACAGATTCCAGACATCATCCGTCCGGCTCGAAAAGATTTCAATCGCCAGTGAGGTGTAGTCATCACGGGGCACCATTTCCGCTGACCAGTTTTTAGGTTCATGGGTACGCCCAAAAACAAGATGTTTGAGAGGAAAATACGTCCAGCTGTCCTGGCTAATTTGCTTGCGTTTTAAGGAAACAAACAGGCAAATCATATCGCGATATTCTAAATCGCAGTCCTTTAGAGCAGCCCGACTCCCCAACTCTTCAGGCAGCGCATTGAATAAGCAGTTTAGCGGTACTGTTGAGATCACCTGATCCGCGTTTAAGGTTTGATAGGTACCCGCTTGATCTTGAACCGTTATCTCAAAGCCTTGCTCTTGAGGGACACAGCGATGCAGAGAAGTTTGTGTATGGATCACGCCACCCCGCAGAATAATTTCTTTCTCCAGCGCTTTGGGGATCATGCCAAAGCCAGCACGGGGATAGTAAAAGTGAGAAATTGCCGTCGCCAGGGTTTCTTTATCAGGGGCGATCGCCTGTTTGATCATTCTAAGAAAGCTAGGAATGCCAATTCGTTGGGCTGCCCAGCTTGCAGATAACTGATCGCAGGGAATTCCCCAAACTTTCTCGGTATAAGGTTGAAAAAAAACCTCATACAATTCCCGGCCGTAGCGTTTGATTACCCAATCTTCAAACGAAATATCTGGACGATGGCGATCGCGAATCCTGGCAGCTAAATAACTCCCCACCATCTGGATTGCCTTATGGGGCGAAAAAATCGATAGCGCTTTGGGCAGTTGGATCGGGTAATCAACAAACTGGTTGTTGAGATAAATGTGACTGGTGCGCGGCACCACCAACAGATCGGATTTCAGAAGATTCTTAAGCCACTGCACCACATTGGGATTATTGCTGTGAAAGCGATGTCCACCGATATCAAATCGAAACCCATCTTTTTCAAACGTCCGCGCCAGCCCACCAACGTCTGCGGCTTGTTCGATCACCGTAACGGCGTGCCCCCGGTGAACAAGCTCATAAGCTGTTACCAAACCAGCCAAACCACCCCCCAAAATCACAAAATGCTGCTGTCTTCCATTATCTGAAGTTGCTGGAACCATCTCATTACCCAAGTAATTGGTGATAACCATTACCGAAAAAACTCCCCAATCATTTAAGAGAAATCCTATAGAAGCAGCCCCATGATGTAGGACAAGGTGCAAGAAAAACCGATCTGGAGTGTAGCCTCCGCTTTTTTATCCAGGGTTTAGGACCAGTGACTCTTTGAGCCAGATAGCGATAAACCAGCTCATTCTATGACCGTTCCAGGACAGTATCCGCCTGGGTGAAGTATGGCGTGTAGAGTTCTTTTGCAGAAAAATCCTTGCACTCTTTATCTTTATCAATCTACATACAAAGCAATGAAAATTAATAATATGATACGAGCAAAGATTAATTTGTGCCACTCAGACACGGTTTAAAATTTCAAATGAAGTCTTTAAAGAGAGGGGATCACTAGCAGTTTGATGAAACGATGATGATTTCTTTCACCTGTGCAACAGAACCCAAACTCTTGTAGAACTTTTTTCTTTTTCAACTCTTCTTTTGAGAACTTCACTGATTCGTATGCCCCCTTTGGTAGCCCCTGTCGATTTCAACACGTCCCTAGTTAAAGTTCCCTTACAATCTACATTTGCATCAAAGTAATCGATCTAACAGGATTATTGTTGAAAATTCATCGGAATTTGATTTTCAGGTTTTCTCTAAAATCTGAATTTAAAACCTCAAAACTATTGCGGCACAATAATTTCACTGGTTATATCTAAATGTCTAACAAAAGAGAATTAAATGTCTTCCAGCAGTGATTCACAATTCAATTAATACTGAAGATCAATCGTCTCTGCTGGGTTCTACTGATCTTTTAATCTATCCAATCGAGCTAATTGCTTGAAGATTAACGCACTTTACGTAAAAAAAATCAGCCTATTGGCTGATTTTGTCATAATGAAGCTCCAAATCGAATTGAATCAATCCATTAGCATTTAAACTTTCTTTACCCATGAAAACGGTATACTTCCCTGGTTAGCTAGTTTTGCTTAACTTCATATAGTAGTCCCAGGACTGTCATGATTTTTTGTGGCGCGGGCGACGCCCACGCCACAAAAAATTACTCTGTAAATATCACGACCACTTCATGCAATCTTGGAAGCAAAGTGTACATGGTTTAGTTTGGATCCAAAATCTTCCGGGTAAACCCAGCCCAAATCCCCTGACGAGGGTCTAGTAATTGGATATCGGCGGCTGGCTCTGCGGTACAGGGTAACTGAGCTGCCCAGCACGCCATTTTCTCATTTTTTGGAACGAAAAAAGTGACATCATTGACCTGTTGTACGTCTACCTCCACGCGATCGAAAGCAGGCGGTAAGACAAAGCGGGTTTGATGAATCGCCAGAACAACCGTTGCCACACTTAAACTGAGACTGAGGAAAAAGATATCCCGCTGCGTAGATGAAGATGGGGTAAGCAAAGTGTTGAGCCAAGGCAAATCAAATCTACTCTGCTTCTGCAAAGACGAGCAAAGGGCAGTCGCAATCGCTAACGCAGGTAATAAAACAACGTATCCCATGCCAAACCGAAACAGAGGCGCATAAAGTAAGATAAAACCAATACCTATGACCGCGATAGCCACGAGCCAGAAAAGACCTTTTCCAGATGACATCAGTTTTTTTTGGTGCAAGTGTTCTGGATAAAGCCGGGATCGGGGGATTTTCATCAAGCGATGGGCATGTTTCCCCGTCCAGAACACATAGAACATTGAGAGGAAAGACAAAATAACGAGTAAGACAATGAGTTTACTGGAGCCAATGGAATTGAACCATTGTTGAAAAATCCACCAGACCGGATTGACATTTGTAGGTGGAGAACCGAACCAAACACCCCATCCTCTGGTTGCTTCTGCCATTGCATGAGCTTCATAGGCAGTTTTTGACCACGGTAGCTGTAAACACAAGGTTGGAGAAGGGTAGAGCGGACAGCCTGAAGTCAGGATGTTAGCCGCCAGTATGGGAGTTAACATGAGTGTGCCTAGCACCGTACCCATAGCAACACGCAGCCAGCGGATACCTCTGATGAATAGATAGAAACAGACGGAAACGGGAAGTAAGGGTAAGGCAATAAGCTTGATACTAACGGCTCCAGCCGAAAGCAATAAGGGAATGAGATCTGCGTTCAAGTTTTTGGTTAAACCAGAGGAAGACAAATCCGATGGATGGGGCGAAATGACCAACATCGTCCATGCCACAATGCCAATGAGAAAAATTATCACAATATCGGGCGAAGCAGACACTAGGACGGTAGACAACAGATGCGTGCCCAGTAGCACGGGCAGTGTCATCACAGAATAGATCAATAAAAACCAATCACTCAGTTGGGCTTGAGATCTGAAGCCTCGATGGACAACAATGCCAATTTGCCAGGTCATGAGCAGCACAACAAAACCGTTGGTGACGGCACTCACCTGCCCTTCGAGAGCGACTGGGTTCAAGGGTGCGGCGATCGCAAACCAGGACGAAATATAACCCAATTGACTGGATAACAGTGCTAAGCCTGGAACCAAGCCAACGTCGCGTATCCAATGGATTAAAGGATAGTGGTATAAGCCCGTATCAATCCAGGTAACTTGCTGAGTCATGAACGCGGCAATGCATAGAGCGATCGCCAGTCCTGCAATGCCCTGAGTCGGGGTTAGAGTGGTGATAACGCGAGTGATTTCAGTGCGCACAGCTTTTACGATCAGGCAAAGACAGGCTAATCCTAGAATCCAACTCCAGCCTACGATAGGGGTCAGTGGCAGAAAACAAGATAGGGTTAAGAAGGATAGGTTGAGGATGATTAATCCTAACCAAACAGCTGCAATCCAGCGATCGCCCATTCTTGAAAAACAATCAGCCTTCATCGCCCAGAGTAGCGTCGTTCCAATAAGACAGCAAGCACTTCCTAAAATGAACCAAACGACTAAAAAGTACAGCATGAATACGGGGGTTTGGTAACTAAGGATGATGGATTAAATAAGACCGGAAAGTAACTACTGAGGCTGAAGATTGAGAGAAATGAGACGTCTTAGGAATACCTGTTCTAGAGCATCCAGCCGATTATACCCCTGATTTTTGAGGGTGGAAAGATAGCTCTAAATACAACAAAAAACCCGATCACCATCTAGTGAGCGCAAGGACAATTAGGCAGCCAAATGCCCCAGACAATAGTTCTCGAACTTCTGCTGATCACAAAAGCTTTACTACGGTATTCCAGTTTCCCAATCGTTTCTGCTCGTGCTTTTAGTAAATTCTCTACTAATGCAATCATAGCCTCTTCACCCTGCCAGTAGGTGGCACGGCTCATCTCCCGAAGTTGCTCTGATTGCTCGCGTGCTCCCTTGACTTACATTAGGGTCTGTTTTAAAAGTTGTTTTTTCGTGCGCGAAGCGCACGAAAAAACAACCTTCTTAGCAAGTTTCAGTAACACGCCCTAGATTATTCAAGCTAAAACTCACCCACAGCAGTAGCTTTAACATATTTGGCTCATTTGAATGATTCATCCGCTATTCTCAATCAGCTTACCTGATTGGGAATTAATATAGTTTGCGATCGCTGCGAGCACGTTATTTCGCCACCAACATTTGATGTGCCAGTGGAAATGCGGAATATGAGTTAGAAGCGATCGCAAAGTTATGTTTGTTGCTCTGGGAATTTAAAGCCGAGATAGGTTCCAGCACTAATCCCCTGTAATGTTAATAAGGTTGTATCAAATTCAGGAAATGTAAGATTTTTCCAGACTTGAATCACAAAAATAATTCCAAGAACTAGAGTCCATATGAGTATTTGAAATCGATGAAAACTAATCCCATTGACATCACTCAAAATATCCATTAAAAAGTTTTGTGAGGCTGGTTGTTCAAGCTTACCTCTGAGTTTTCCGATATCAGAAGTCTTGATCTTCAGTTGTTTCTCTTTCTCGGTGATTTCCGCTTTAGAGCGAGTTAAATCCTGCTGCTCATTTAAACTCAGTGCTGTTCCAGATTTAATCTTTTGCTCAAGATCAGATATTGTTGAGGTAAAATCTGCCATCTCGGCATCGAGATTTTCTTGTTCCACCTGAAGATTTTGAAGCTGGCTTTCCATCTCAGCACGCTTGCCATCGTCTATAACAACAGCACTTATGGCAGTACTGGCACTGATACCTAACAAGACAAGAGCTTGACCTGTGATGATATCAGTGTAATCTCCTGTAATTAAGTAGATGAATGCAAAAGAAGAAATGATTAAAAAGAACCAGAAAGCCATTTGACATCTTCCGAGACTGTAAGGTCTTTTATCGCCTTGTTTAGGATTTGTCGGAACAGAATCTCGGACTATATTGGTAATACGTGCAAGGATCAGGAATAGAATTAAGCCCATACCCAAAACAACAAGATAAAGCATTGCTGATCCTCGACCAAATATGGTGAGATCCAGGATTGGTTGAGTAACACCATCTGCTAGCGAGAGCTCTAATTGATTTGGAAAACCAACACCCACTCTTGTGTGACGTACTTGATCCTGTGGGCTACCCAGTATAGCGTTCCATGCATCTTGAGATTCGTTAGTGCGGATGAGATGAAATTCTAATAAATTACGTCCAACTGGTTCACCATAAACTCCTTTGAGAGCGTGCCCATCCAAATACAATTCAAGCTTGAGACGCTCAGATTGATTGCTTTTTAATGCATCTGAAAGCCCCTCTACCTCAACTTGAATGCGATCGCCCAACCTGACCTGACCTTTTCCATTTGTTCCAGCGATTACTGCTCTAGTTTTTAGAGATACTTCTGGAGGTTGTGTAGAAAGAGACTCTGTAGCTGAGGATTCTGTAGGGGCTACAGGTGAGGAAATCGCTGAAGGTTCTGGAGAGGGTGAAATTGTAGGGGATGGAGTTTGGGCATTAACCGCTAAGTTAATAGAGAAGACAAAGCTTACTATTAACAAAAAAATAAATATCCATTGTTTCTTGATTCTACTCAGCATAAAATCTCAAATTAATCAATTAATAAATATCACATTGATAAGAGAAAAATCTTGCTTTACCATATCATAGTTTTTACGTCACTTTAAAGAGATTCATAAGCATAATTAGTTTTTGTATCATTATCTCGATTTAGCCAGCCCGCCTGTCTCTGTAATGCTGCGAAAAATTTATTGGATACATCTACAACAGCAACTGGAAAATCTTCATCTGATTCATTGAGTGAATCATAATCAAATGAAAATTCAGTAATAAGAGGGTATGAGCCGACACTTTCTGGCAAATACCAAAAACTAAATGCTAATTTGATAATGGGTTTTTGATTTGAAAACTTAATCTGCCCTGCTTTACGAAATACTTCATGGGCAACAAAATTTTTAACGATCGTTACTGGAGTATCACTCGAAAGTGGAAGCTCATTCAGCCCCGGAAAGAGTTGAATTACATCCCCTATTGTCTCTAATTTATAAAGATTTTCCGTTTCAGCAGAGCATGACTTAGAGAATTTGCTGATAAATGTAGGAGTGATATCTTCTTCAAACTTAGGTTTACCATCAGCAGTATCTACATTCTTAGAAGCAGATATATACCGATCGCCCGAACGGTACTTCAATGTTGTTTTATAAACTGATTGTTCCTCTTCTCTAACCCGTAAGACAAATTTATTTTGCTGAAGAGCTAATTCAGGAGTATCTACATACCAAGTTTTTCGTAATTCTTCATCATCTACATCATTTTGTTGTTTTTCAATGACACCTCCATATTCCTTGATTAAAAACTCAACTAGTTGTCTAAATGCTTGACATCCTATATCTCGATCTTGAAAGCGATCGCTATTGAGAATGAGCTTATATTCTCTAGATGTTACTGGAAGAAGCATAGATTTTTCCTAAATTAGGTTTTTAGTTCATCTTGAAGCTCAGGCATTATAAATATTGCCCATTAAAAGTACTGGATACGAGAACCAAATAGCCAATAATCATCGGAGAATGTGACAAGTCTAACTAACCATATTTGATTTTCAAGAAATTTGTATCAATAAGTATGATCACTCATGAATTTATTTAGCTTTCGGCGGCTTTTTCTCTTACTGTCTTACGCAAGAGTGGAGTCAAGGCAACTAGCTGGGCTGGAAAGCCAAAAGCCATTCTGGTAAATTTAAAAAACTGTAAAAGATCCCTGAAAGTGTCTACTTGCTCAATAATTTTATTATTTTGAACTCCAAATTTAGATTTGATCCAATAGTCAACACATCTCTGCTTATCGCCATAGAGGTAACTTACTCTATACTCTGCTTCGACCGTACCATCCTCAGCTTTAACAACTTTGAATTCAGGAACATTAACGGGATCTTTGCGCGGCGAATATAGGATACAAAACCAATGCCACATTGCTCTTACTTCTTTACCTTGAATTTTATCAAAAGCAAAATCAGAAAACATCACATTGCTATCTAAACAGTCATGCATACCATTAAAGTCATGGTTTTGATAACAAGTTAGAAATTTCTCGACTATTTCTTGATTTGGCACATCAATCTCCTATTCTATCTAGTAATCTGATTTTTAAAGAAAAATAGAAATAGCTCTATTCCTCTAAATTTATTAAGTAACAGAATTTCAAAAGTTTTCTTCCGAACTTGCATTGACAAATTAAATTGTTCGGCAATTTTAAGGATCCAGAATCGACAGCTTTTCCTTGAAAAAGGATCTAGAATCGACAGCTTCTCCTTGAAAACTGTCGATTCCGTAAGTAGTATATTAGAAACCATCAATCGGCGTCTTGAGCAATCGTTTAATAGTTTCAGAATCTTGCCAGTTTGGAAGTAACAATTGACCGTCTACATCAATTTTGTCAAGCGGATTATGCTTGTTCCAAAGACTTTGGAAAGCCTTAATTCCTAGAGAACGGAGATCTGTTCCACCTGTAATAAAATCGTAGTGGGGTAAATCTCTAGACCCAAAGTGTCTCCAACCTTGAGTTTGGAGAAAAGGCTTCCAAGTTAAAGGATCTTTGATATCTAATGCTAAGCCACTTTCGTGGTTGCTTGCACCGGGTCTTGCCACTGCTGTAATACCACAGGCACTAAGAACAAAATTCTTTTCCCGAAATAGCAAAAATTGCTGCGCAAAGGTTCGGTATGCTGAATTGATGTGAAGTGTTACCCCACGAGCAGTGATTGCCGCTTCAAGTTTTGTCCTAACGGTTGAACCACCGACAAAGGGAATAGCGCCAGAATTCAGGGATACATTAAGTCCACTAATATCAACAAGTTTGCCAGGTGCGATAATTTGTAACTCAGCTAAAAGCTGATCGTTCAACCCTTTGAGGATAACAGTACTGGGGCAACTTGAAAGATTAATATCCTTGAACAATGTTGACATCAGAGTAACTCCGAAAATGTAAATTTAACTGGAAAGTCTCTAACCTTCTCTTTGTTATCCAGCAGGAAAAAAAGCAACCAGGAAAGGGCTATCGGGGAAATCTGTTTGAGAGCGCTATGACCTATTCCAATGAATCCCGTTCGACAGTCAATAGACCTAAAGCAACTAAAACACTAACACCTGCAACTCCATCAGGCGCAAATCCTTGGCTATCTTGAAAATCTTTGACGGATTGTTCCACACCTAAACCAAAAAGACCATCGATTGGACCAGTATACAAATCCAGCTCTTGCAGTTTTTGCTGAAGCTTTTCTACATCTATCCCCTTTGAGCCTAAGTATAGATTTTCCATAAATGCCGGAGTTAATTGTTCACCAGTTACTTGGAACATAACTTTCACCTACTATCTAGACAGTGCATCAAACTTTTGTACTCAAAACCAAACTTTTTTTGTTTTCTTAGCCCAGTCTTCTCGTTGAGAAATACCAATATGTCCTCCGTTAATCTTTTTAGTGATTGCCTTAATATCATCGCTGTCAGCCAAAGTATTACACCCTTTTTCTTCCCATTCTGATGCTGCAATCTCTAGACACCATTTCGCACTGATAACTTCATCAGGTTGGGTAACAAAGTCTGGAGCAGAAGGATCAGTTTTCTGTAGTATCCTTGTTGCTTCTACATAGCTTTCTTTACCCGTCAGTTGTAAAAGACCTCGACCACGATATTTAAACCCGTCTCCTGGAGCTGTATTGCCCATCCTTCCTCCATAAACCTCATTCGCAAGTTTGACAGGATTACCAGCATAGTCGGCAGGATCTAATGGTCCTCTAGGCTTAAATCTCTTAGACCAAACTTGTGGCAAACGCTTAGCACTATAGTTGAGGTTTTCAAACTCAATTGTTAATGCACCGCACTCATGCATGACTTGTGCTATGAAATGTGCTACTCGAAGGGGTGTTTTTGATATTTCGTATCGATCAAGCGTAGCTTGCCCATTTTTGAAGGCATCGAGATAGTTATTTTTAGCTGTAGGAGCCAGTTTAAGAATTTGAGCAGTAGACACCAAAACTTTGTCCAAAGCACTCGCAATTGGAGGAGTAACCGGAGACCATCCATCCTCTTTTTTGTGACTTAAACCCGCTTGCCAAGTCTCAAGTGTTACAGTTCCAGTGATCGGTAGACCAAGATCTTGTTGAAATCTTCTAGTTGTTGCGACAGTTTCTTTATCCATCGCTCCAGTCACAATCAGTTGAGGTTTGTAACCACAGCCATTTAGGATGTTTTGCCATGCCGCTACAGAGCCAACTACAGATAGATTATCCTCTATTATTCCTGTATTCATATTTCACCTAATAACAATCATTTTGAATGAGTGAGACTTTCAACGAGTAAAGTTGTAGATGGAATAGAGTGTTAAATTACTTCATTGTTTTAATTACACAAATGAATTGATTTGCACTAGTTTGCTTAAGTAAGCCGCCAGGTGTTAAACGAATGAGCTTTTTGCCAACAGAATCACTCTCATTACCACCCACGGTGAGAAGATAGTTACCTTTACTGTCAGTTCCTGTCTCAACTACAATAGCCGAATGAGATTTGTAACTAGTGTTTGCCTTTGCAAAGGTAAAATCAAACGTGTTTCCTCCTCGGTTATTTTGAATAATATCTCCTACACGAGGAGCGTATGAATCAATTTCAAAGGCTCGAAAAACTCCAGTTTTGCTGTCAGCATTTTTGATGGCTGTGTGAACAAACGCTGAATGTGCTGGGTCAAACTTAAACTCGTTAGCTGTAGCTCCAGCAGTCTTAACACACCAAGAAACGAAAACCGCTGACCACGCTGTTCCTACACCAGGAAATAAAAAACCAAGATCAGTCCAATACTGTTTAATACGGCGGGATAACGCAGGATCGGTTTCATCCTCTAAATGGAAAGCGTTGAATTCTGATTCTGCGATAGCTGCTAGTTTCTTGGCATAATCTGACACTTGGCTTTTGGGCTCAATATCTGGAGTCTCCTTAGGCCATCCAGATTCTTTATCATGCTTTAAACCCGCTTTCCACGTATCTAGAGTGACATTTCCGGTCTCCAATAACCCGAGGTCTCTCTGAAACCTTTTAGTTGTTGCGGTGGTTTCTTCATCCATATATCCCGTAATTAGTAGTGGAGGTACATAACCACAACCGTTTAAGATATTTTGCCACGCTGCTACAGAACCAACCTTTTCTGGATCATTTTCAATTAATCCACTCATATTTCAATTCCTTTCTTTTCCTTAAGTAAGTATGACCTCTATCAATGGTAAAGCACTCTAAACTACTGATCGAAATACACCCTTTACTCTGCGTCACCTAATGTACGTTAGGCATTGTTCTAGGAAAGATATACACCACCCTAATTTCTCCACATTTACTTTGCCAGAAATAAGGATTCAGCATGACAGGATCAATCATTTCTTGGACTTCTCTTAGTAATGTTTTAACGGTTTTCTCATAGCTAAGATAGATGCCTTAAAACTGGCTGAGAGGGCGATCGCCCCCTTTTACTCTTACTCCCAACCCAAATGCCTGTACTCATCTGAGATGAGAGATAGAAGGTGTTCATCGAAGCGTTGGTAGATGGCGGTAGATGTGTTTTTTGGGTTGTGAATCCACCATAAGGGTATGTGATTTTACTGACACCTAATGAACGTTAGGAATTTTGATTAGGAGGTTAAGCATAAGGACTGTAAAGTTTTAAGAGAATTTAGCCGCTGAAATGGGCAGGTATCGATCGAGTCTCCTGACAATGCCCAACTGACGTGGTATGACTGATAATATTCCTCCTGTACAAAGTGATTGCCTGTGAAATCATCTTCTAGCCCCCCGGAAGTGCTGTTTCCTGATGCTGTTCAGTTCTGGGATTTGGATCAGTTGTGTACCGATTTAGCAAAGGTCAAACAGCACAGGATTTCGCCGACTGAAACGGTTTGTTTGCGAGGGTTGTTGTGTGGTATCGACCCCAACGATATTGCGGCGGCATTGTATCGTCAGCCTCAAGGTTTGCGTGTTGATTTGTCGCGTGGCTTGTATCGTTATATTGAAGGGTTGACGGAGAAGCCTGTCAAAAACTGGCGGGAAGTTTCGGTGGCGTTGGAGAAGGCGGGTTACAAACATCGGGTTGGTTTACAACCAGAGACCATTGCGCAAGGGTCAGATGACCCTCTAGCCATGACTTTACCTGCAAACCCAACGGTTTACCACAACTTGCCGATTCGAGATTTTGGTGCGTTAATCGGGCGCGATCGCGAACTTCATACCCTATTAGAATTGCTATCGTTTGACAATCCTACCCACTGCATTAGCATTGAGGGGATGGGTGGGATGGGTAAAACCACCTTGGCAATGGCGGCAGCTTATGAATGCTTGCATTCCGATTTTAATGCCATCATTTTCACGTCTGCCAAGCAACAAAGGCTGACTCCCCAGAAAATTTTGTCGCGGTTGCAACCGCAATTGAACTTACGTGATCTATTTCGAGCGATCGCACGAACGCTGAATTGCTCTGATATATTGTTACTTGAGTTTGATGAGCAGTTGACCCAAATTCAAGCAGGTCTAGCACGGCAAAAAACCTTACTAATTGTCGATAATTTAGAGACATTGGAGGACTATGATGCCGTCCTTGCCTTCTTATATGAGTTGCCGTCCGTTGTTAAAGTAGTAGTGACCAGTCGTCAGCAAACGCCCTTTACTACCTTGCAACTTGAGCCATTAACAGAACCAGAGAGCGTTCATCTGATTCAACAGCAAGCTCAAAGTAAAAACCTGACCCTGGTTGACGATGAAGCACACACATTAAGCGCCAAAACAGGTGGCATTCCAGCTGCTATTGTGTATGCGATTGGGCAACTTGCTGCTGGCTACCCATTAAGAGAAGTACCAGAACGATTGATGCGAATGGGTGGCAATTTTTGTCGCTTTTACTTCGACAGTTCAATGATGCAATTGCGAGGAAAATCGTCTCATCAATTACTGATGGCGTTAGCATTATTTCCTCAGCCGATCACCGCCACCGCGATCGCCCATGTTGCAGGTAGCGCTTCACTTGCCGAAACTATTGAAGGCTTGGCACATTTGCAACAACTTTCGTTGGTCAATCAGCAGCAAGAATGCTATACCATGCTGCTATTAACACGAGAGTATGCGATCGCTGAACTGATGGCACATCCTAAGTTTGAGCAGCAAGCTCGCGATCGATGGGTTAGCTGGTATCTGAACATTGTGAACCAGCATGGCGGCAAAGATTGGAAAGAATGGATAGACTATGCCTTACTCGACGAAGAATGGGACAATCTACAATCTGCAATCGAATGGTGTATTGATCAAGAACGGTACGAAGATGTTTGTCAATTTTGGCAGCAGATCAATTGCTATACTCACGCGCAGGGTTATCGGGGCAATCGTTTGAGCTATTGGGATACACGACTGGACTGGACAGATTGGCTGATTCAGGCAGCAGAGCAACGACAAGATTGGTTGACTGCTCTGAGGGTCATGTTTGACCAGGGGTGGACATTGACGTTGTTAGGGCATCCCAGACACTTAGAACAAGCCAATAAAGTCTATCAAAAAGCGTGGCAACTCCGTTTTCATCAAGCTCTACCCTTCCAGACTGAGTTAGCCATTCATATTGCCGTATTAAGAATTCAGCAACAACAGTTTGATCAAGCAACCGACTGGTTGCAGCAGGCATCAACCTTGCTCCATAGCGCCCTCTCAGACGCTGACTGGGTTCTGCGATCGCAGATTCATCTGCACTATTATCACGGCGAAATTTGCTACAAAACGAAGCAGTATGATCAGTCAAAAAGCCTGTTTCAGCAAGTGCTAGAACAGGCGCAACAGATTGAATGGCAACGAGCAATCTTTTTAGCCAAAGATTGGTTGGCAGATATTGCCATTCAGCAAGGCAATTTCTCAGAGGCGCAACAGTTGCTAGAAGAAGGCTTGCAGATTGCCGCAACCTATCGGGATGATTGTCGAGCAGCTTTCTGTCAGCGATCGCTGGCTCAGTTAGAACAATCATTGGGCAATCCAACCCTTGCCTATGAGTGGGCAAAAACAGCAAAACAAACCTTTGAGCGCTTAGGAATGCTGCCAGAAGCCAGGGAAACAGAGATGTTACTGCGATCGATTGAAGATCAGTGTTGAGAATTACGATACAACCGAAGATGATGTTTGTCAGCGCGGCGTTGCCGCGCTGACAAGCATAAATTCCCAGATTTTATTTAGTTTGTAACCCCTAGAGGTAAGATGCGGATCACCTCTGTCATGCTGATATCAACGCCAGGACGGTGATCCACCGCAGGGCGATCGCCCATCGCTTGACAATGTATGGCTGAGTCTAAACGACTGATTAGCAAGGGTTCGCAATCACAAAGCGATCGCTGATGAAGGATTAATTCAATCCCGAAGTGCTTATGAAATAAAACTTGAGTCAAGGCAAACGCTTGATACAAGTCTCGTTGATCGGCATCATCGCGTGTTCCCAGATAAGGAAAATGGTGGATGAAATAGCCGAATAGAGTCTGGCAATCTTCAGCATATTTGACGGTGTCAAGAATATGATAATGCCATACTTGATCAATCTCCCAACTTGGAGAGAGTTGCAGGTGAGGATAACGATGAATCAAATAAAGAAACGCTAAATAGTGAGCGATCGCTGTCGTCGTCTGCTCGCGGGTCCATTGCAGTCCCGAACGCGATTGCATCAGCTGATAGGCAATAGGACTTAAATCTAGCAATCGAACCTTTTGCAAAAAACCATGAAATTCTTCAGTAGAGGCTTTTTCTGGCATAACCACGGGAGCGTACTCCTTCAGGGAAACATCATTTAGAAAAACGCATCAACTCATTGGATGAATCAGTCGGATGAATTTCGCTAATGTAAGATACAACTGGACTCAATTGACCTTACTGATTTTGACTGGCTCACTTTCCAGGTCAGTTACAGTAATAGAAAACTGAGTCTTGACAATTTCCTCACCGGGGTGTACCTACGTGTCATCACTTAAAGCCTCCCATCAAGGATTAGAGCAGATCAGGCAAGCTCGTAAAGCAAAGAACTGGGCAATTGAAGATCCACGCTGGTTAACGGCTGCCAGTCAATGTCTCGACCCCCAGACAGATTGGACTTCTCCAGCGTTTACAGGAATTTTTGCTGCCGGAATTTCTCTTTCGACTTGGAAGCGATTTTTGCAGGGCAAACCGATCAACGCCAAAGTGTTTGACGTATTTTGTCAACTCCTGAACCTCAACGGGGAAACTGTCAGCGATCGCCCTATGACTCCGATGGTTGAACCCCTGGTGGAACATGTACCAGGCTCTGGAGATAGCCAACAAGGCGTTGTCTCTACGGTGGTTCATTGGGGTACAGCACCGGATATCCCTGCTTTTTTCGGACGACATCAAGAACTTGCGATTCTCGCCCAATGGCTACTTGATGATCAGTGTCGGCTGGTCGCCATTTTGGGAATGGGGGGTTCGGGAAAAACAGCTTTATCAGTGAAGTTAGTAGAGCTGGCATCTGATACAAGCAGGAGCAAAAAATCACGGGAATCCCAGGTTAATTCAAAAGTAGGAAGCGAGTATTGGGAAACTAGTGAACCCTCTACCCCGTTTCAGTGTATTGTTTGGCGATCGCTGCTGAATGCGCCACCCCTTACGACACTATTGATCGATTTGCTGCAAGCTTTATCGGCTGATACTGCCTCCACGGTTTCCTATCCGGTTTCACATACGGTCGATGAGTTGATGGCTCAATTGTTAGACGTCCTGCGATCGCAGCGTTGCTTACTGGTGTTTGACAATGTCGAAACAATTTTGCAAGCAGGTGGCGTCGTCGGGCAGTATCGAAACGGCTATGAAGGGTATGGGCAGTTGTTGAAGCTCGTGGGTGAAGTTCCTCATCAAAGTTGTTTGCTGCTCACCAGTCGTGAGAAGCCCAAAGAAGTGGCGCGATTAGAAGGAAAAAATCGTCCAGTGCGATCGCTAGACTTGCAGGGATTAATGGTAGACGATGGCAAACAAATTTTTGCTGAAATTGGCAGCTTTCAAGCCACTGAACTAGAATGGCAAACCCTGATTACAGGCTATCGGGGCAATCCCCTGGCACTCGAACTCACTGCCAAACATATTGATGAAGTGTTTCAGGGTAACATTACTTCGTTTTTTCAACAGGGCAACCATTTATTTCAGGATGTCCGAGAATTACTTGATTGGCATGTTAGCCGTTTGTCGGAACACGAACAAGAGATTGCCTATTGGTTGAGCATTCATCGAGAACCTGTGGCGATCGCCGATCTCAAAGCCGCTCTACTGTCACCGGCGATCCGGGATAATCTTCCCACCCTGTTACAAGCACTTCAGCGTCGATTTCCATTGGAACGGCATCACGATAAATTCAAACTTCATTCGGTGCTAATAGAATATTTGAATGACCAATTAATCGAGCAAAGCTATCAAGAGATTCAAACAAAAACATTTCATGTCTTGAAGAAATATGCCCTGCTACAAGCCACAGCCAGCGACCACATTCGCGACTCTCAACGGCATTTGATTGTGCAACCCATTATCGAACGATTGCGCTCTGCATTGGGTGGCTCCGTCTGTCTTGATGCATGTCTGAGTCAATGTTTGGAGACACTCAAATATCAATCGGCTATAGATACGGGATACACCGCAGGCAATCTGATTAACTTGCTGGCTCATGGGCAAGCATATGAGCACTATAATTTAAGCGATCGCGACTTTTCGCACCAGGTGATTCGACAGGCAGATCTATCCCAGAGCACCCTACACAGAACCAATTTGGCAGATAGCGAGGTATATCAATCAGTTTTTGCCGAAACGTTTTCTGGAGTGCTGTGTGTTGCCTTTCACCCAACCGAAAACCTACTGGCTGCCAGTGATACTACAGGTGAGATTTTAATCCGGCAGATCTCGACAGCAAAGCAAGTAAGCAGTTGGAAAGCTCATTCTTACTGGACTTGGGCGATCGCATTTAGTCCGAATGGTCAAGTCCTCGCCAGCGTCGGAGATGATTATTGGGTGAAGCTCTGGGATGTCACCCATCAAACCTGCTTGAAGCAGTTTAAAGGACATACCTATTCCGTCAATGCCGTGACGTTCAGCCCAGACGGACGCATACTGGCAAGCAGCAGTCAAGATAGCACGATTCGGCTTTGGGATGTCAGTCCCCCGGCGTTACAAAGCTCTCCAGAGATCGTGGATACGTGTCTTCATGTCCTGCACGGGCATACCCAACGAGTTTGGGCGATCGCCTTTAGCCCCGATGGTAAAACGCTTGCCAGTGCGTCTGAAGACTGTACCATCAAACGCTGGCACGTTGATTCAGGACACTGCTATGAAACATTGCATGGACATTCGGATTGGGTCAAATGTATTGCATTCAGCCACACCGGCGAATACATTGCCAGTGGCAGCATGGATCAGACGATTAAGCTGTGGGACAGCCAAACCGGACAACCTCTTGCTACCTTTGAAGGACATACCAGAGCAATCACGACTGTTGTGTTCAGTTCAGATGATCAAACGTTGATCAGTTGTAGCAATGATCGAACCATCAAGCTATGGAACCTGAGAGAAGTGGGGATTGAGAACTCCACACAATCCTGTCGCGATCGCATCCTACCCTGTCTTAAAACCCTACACGGTCATACAAATCGGGTGTGGTCAGTGGCATTGAGTCCCGATGATCACCATCTAGCGAGCGGGGGTGACGACCATGCCATCAAGCTTTGGGAGATAGAAACGGGGAACTGTACTCAGACCTGGAAGGGGTATACGAATACAGTGCTATCGCTAACACTCAATTCTCAGCAATCCCTTCTTGCCAGTGGGCATGAAGATGAAACCATTAAAGTATGGCATCTTGCCTCAAGGAAACTCGGGCAAGTGCTTCAAGGACACATTGATCGGGTTTGGTCGGTCGCTTTTATGCCACCTCTGATTAACACTTTGCTCAAAGGTTGTACATCGGAAAGCATTATTCTGGCAAGCGCCAGTGCCGATCGCACAATTAAGTTTTGGGATTGCACCACGGGTCAATGTCTGACCACATTGAAAGGTCATACAAGTTGGGTGTGGTCTATTGCCGCCGACTTCACATCAGAACATCAACGGTTTGCCAGTGCCAGCTACGACCAAACCATCAAACTTTGGGATATTAAGACAGGCAAGTGTTTGACAACGCTAACTGGGCATACGGCTCCGGTTGTGCAGGTTGCATTTGGTTCAGGTGGGCGTTGGTTAGCCAGTAGTAGTTTTGATAGGACAATCAAGCTCTGGGATATGACCACAGGGCACTGTATTCAAACCTTACACGGTCATACCAGTAGTGTTTGGCAAATTGCGTTTCGCCCTGTCAGTACAGACCTTTTGCAGCAGCAAAGCATGTTAGCCAGCGGCAGTTTCGATCATACGGTGAAGCTGTGGGATGTTACGACCGGACAGTGTTTGCAAACCCTGTATGGGCACGAAGATTCTGTCGTGGCGATCGCTTTTAGTCCCGACGGTCACTATCTATTCAGTGGTAGCTTTGATCAAACGATTAAGCAATGGGATGTAGAAACAGGACGCTGCATCCACACCTTCAACGGACATGAAGGAGTAGTGTCGGCAATTGTTTGTTCTACCGACTTATCAAACTCATCTGTGAACAAAGAACAGGTAGAAGCCAGCAGCCAATCTCCGGCAACCGTTCCGAGCAACTTGCTGGTTAGCGCTAGCTTTGATGAAACCATCAAGCTATGGGATCTTCCCACAGGGCAGTGTTTCCAGACGTTGAGAGCACCCCGACCGTATGAAGGAATGACCATTAGCCGCATCAAAGGTTTGACCGCTGCTCAAATTATCAACTTGAAACTTTTGGGAGCCATAGAAGACACACCATCTTTCCCTTAGAATCACCAATTAAATAAAACTCGGAAGTTTATGTTTGTCAGCACAGCTCTGCCGCACTGACAAACTTAGATCTTCGGGTTTCTTCAATCCATAATCCTTAGTCGCCATGATATAGCAGTCGAAGGGTTGATTAAGACAAGGATGATGTGAGAACCCTCGCTCCGCGAGGGTTCTCACATAACCTCCTGATTTAACCGTCTCGACGGTTGCTATATGAATGAGTCGAAGATCCCTCCAACTTTCCTTAGGATCATGGATTAAATAAGATCAAATATTGAATCATTTGGAGGGGCGAACGACCGTTCGCCCGTACAACAAATCATCGGAGTTATTTAATTCCCATTCCTTAGGAAGGGGGGAATCTCCGGTTGATTAAGCTGCCATTTCAAACACCAGGACTTCAGCGTCATCGGATAGGCTTTGCAGCGTGAGGTGTTGCTCTTGAGCCACAGTTGCACCATCTCCAGCACTCAAGGTTTGGTCATTCAATTGCACCGCTCCCCGAGCAACTTGAACCCAGGCAACCCGACCATCGGCTAAAGTATGATTGACGCGATCGCCAGTTTGTAAGGCTGTTGCATAGAGATTGACATCTTGATGAATCACAACGGATCCTTCTCGTCCATCCTGCGAACCGACTAAACGTAAAGTGCCACGTTTTTCTTCGGTCGTAAACGTTTTTTGTTCGTATCCTGGTTCAATTCCTTTTTGTTCCGGCAGAATCCAGATTTGGAGAAAATGAACAGGATCTGTTTTAGAAGCATTATATTCACTATGCATAATGCCCGTTCCGGCAGACATCCGTTGCACGTCACCGGGTCGAATAACAGAGCCGTTGCCAATATTATCTTTATGCTCCAAGGCACCGTCTAAAACATAGGAAATAATTTCCATATCACGGTGACCATGAGTCGAAAAACCTTGTCCGGGAGCCACTTTATCTTCGTTGATGACGCGTAGATCCGCAAAACCCATGTGCTTGGGGTCGTAATATTCACCAAAGGAAAACGTATGCCGACTATCGAGCCAACCAAAATTAGCGATACCGCGAGCAGTTGCTGGACGAATAGTAATCATAGTGGAGTACCTGTTGATTGCGAATAGTATTATTATGAATTGAATCTCATTGAAAGACAATACCCTATTTTATAAACAGACTGTATCTAAAAAATCTACAATAAAACACTCATGGATAAATTTGAGGGCATTCGAGCCTTTACTCAGGTGGTCAAGTTTGGTGGATTTGCTGCCGCTGCCCGTGAATTGGGAGTATCGCGATCGGCAGTAAACAAACTTGTGATTCATTTAGAAAACGAATTAGGGGTGCAACTGCTGCATCGCAGTACCCGTCGGGTTAGTCCAACAGAAACGGGGCTGGCTTTTTACGATCGCTGTGTGGCAATTTTGGCTGACCTGGCAGAAGCCGAGCAAGCCGTGATGCAACTTCATGAACAACCAAAAGGTTCATTGCGAGTCAATGCTCCCATGTCGTTTGGGACGATGCATCTGGCTCCTGCACTGGCTGATTTTCTTGTGCAATATCCAGATGTGCAGGTACAACTGACCCTGAGCGATCGCTTTATTGACCCAATTGAAGAAGGCTTTGATGTCACCGTGCGGATTGCTCAGCCCCAAGCGACTGCCAGCCTCATCGTGCAGGATATACTTGTGGCAACACGAGTTCTATGTGCAGCCCCAACTTATCTCAAACAGCATGGCGTTCCTACCCATCCTACGGATCTTTCGCAACATTCCTGCTTACACTATGGTCATTTGGCAACCGACAATCACTGGACACTAACGGGTTCTGATGGAGAACATACCATCCCCATTCAAGGTGTCTTATGTTCTAATAACGGTGAGGCTCTCCGAGATGCCGCGATTAAAGGGTTGGGCATTACATTGTTGCCCACATTCATCATCGGCAGGGAACTAAAGCAAGGCATGTTAAACATTGTGTTACCCAACTACCATCCCCCAGATCTGACCATCTCAGCCATTTATCCCGCCAATCGCCATCTTTCTACTAAAACTCGTCTATTGGTGCAGTTTCTAAGAGACCGATTCAGCCAAAATCCCAGTTGGAATGAGTACGTTAACCCGTCTTTTGGCACTCCGTTGCAATAATGATGATACAAGGGAGATCTTGATTGACAGCCACGCTTCGCATAGCTGTCAATCAAGATTAGATACAGCAGACTTGCCTTGCTGATGGTTACACAACCGTGCCAAAAATGGCACCGACAGCAGCCGTCAACCCCATGGCGATCGCGCCCCAAAAGGTAACTCGAATAGCGGATACCATCACAGGTGCGCCACCCGCTCTTGCCGACAGCACACCTAACGTCGCTAAAAAAAATAGGGCATTCCCAAACACAACAGGTACCAATCTCGATTCGGGTGCAACCAGTACGGTGAGCAGTGGCATGGCTGCACCCAGAGCAAATGCACCTGCCGATGCCAACGCTGCTTGAATCGGTCGCGCTGCCAGACTGTCGGTAATCCCCAGTTCATCCCTGGCATGAGCAGCTAACGCATCATACGCCATCAACTGCTCGGCAACTTGTTCAGCTAACGATTGATCTAGCCCTCGGTCTACATAGATTGATGCTAATTCTTCCCGCTCAGATCGTTCGTCAAACGCTAGTTCTTGTCGTTCACGAGACAGGTCAGCCTTTTCAGTATCAGCTTGCGAACTAACCGAAACATACTCACCGGCAGCCATTGACATCGCCCCTGCCACCAAACCAGCAACTCCAGCGATCAATACTTCACTACGAGACGTGTTTGCCGCAGCCACACCTACAATCAGGCTTGCAGTGGATACAATGCCATCATTTGCGCCCAAAACTGCGGCACGTAGCCAGCCGATTCGTCCTGTACGATGTCGTTCTCTATGGCTTCTAGGCATTCTCTTTCTCTCTAGTGATGATGATAGCAACGATCCATTTTGCCTCGTCAATCATACACGTTTGAGCCAGTATCATACTTCTACTGGAAATGATTTGAAAAATTCATAGCTAACGACACCCATTTGCAAAGCGCTACTGGTTTTATGGCGCTACGCACTGAGGCGAGAACGGAATGCAGGGGGTTCTACCTCTACATGGGGCATTGCCCCTCACCCCCATGTCCTAACGTGAATACCTGAAGCTATATAGCAACTGTCAAGACGGTTAAATCAGGAGGTTGTGTGAGAACCCACGCTCCGCGTGGGTTCTCACACAACCTTTATCTTAATCAATCTCTCGACGGCTATAGATATGGCTTGGAATCGAAAACCGAAAGTTTCCGATTCCAAGCCATGCCCGGATTTAGCAATGGTCGTCCCAAACTTGCCCGTTGTATAACAATATTAAGTGGAAGATCTGACTCGATCAAGTTTTTCAGTCACACATAATGACCGACAATCAACTCTACTGGAGCATATCCCTTGAAGCAAGCATGGATACACTTCCAGATAAGATTCTGGCGCTGCTTCAAATAAAACGCGTTCCTTTGAAAAAACCACACGCTCAAATTCACACTTGATTCCACTCATCACTCGAATAATTTGGCTACCTTCCGTACGGTTAATGTAGTAGCAAAGAATTTGGGGAGATTCTTCAGCACAAGGCTCAGTTTGAACGAGGGAAAGCAAGTAAGCCATAGGTTTAAGTCAAATAAAACACAATATGTTCAAACATAGGGGATAAACCAAAGCGAGAGTACCCTTCTTAAGGGTGATCTCCCTAACACCACCCATATTTTTACCGATACAAACCCATACAAATAGAGGTAAGTAGAGCTTCCCAAGTAATTCATTATCTTCAGCTTGTAGAAGATTGCTTTGATCATGCCTGTTTTGAAGATACAGCCATTTTCAATTGATTAAGCCACAGATTTTTTATTGTGTGCCGCGCGGAGCGCGGCACACAATAAAAAATCTAAACAAACTCAAGCGCGAAGCACTGCAAATGGGATGAGTTGCGATCGCAACTCATCCCATTCATGGCTGATTGATGAACCTGTAATGCTTTTAGAAAGGACAACAGTTTCAACAGAGTTCTCTAAAAGCATCAAGTTTCGTTGAATCCATCATCCTGAAGACTTGAGATAGAAGTCGGTAGATTAGTCAATCATTTTTTTGACATCATCTTTCATATTTTCAATCGTATGGCGAACATTAGCTTCAGCTTGCTTTTCCTGACCTTCTACCTGAAGTTTAGGGTCACCTGTCAGGTCACCGACAACTTCTTGAGCTTTGCCTTCGATATTTTTAGCCGTTGCTTTGACTCTATTTTTTAAGCTCATGATACTCTCCTTGTTGAATACGTTGAATTGAATATTATTAGACAATGCGGCGTCCCATAAACAAGTTATAGACAATGGCAATCAGTGCCAACACTAAAAGTAGATGAATTAAGCTACCCCCTAGATGAATTAAGAAGCCTAAAAACCAGAGAATGAACAGTATACCAATCGCCGTCCAGATGAGATTAATCACCGTTTTCTCCTTCTATTTAAATTAAAGAAATACGCTTTCCGGATAGCTATCACTCCAATCAAATAAAGGGGAGAAAATAAGAGCACAAATTAGAAGATCGTCTATGTCATTTAATATGTCATGACTACCGTACAATCACATCACTCTTGGGGATTATTTCTTATCTCAGAATAATCGGGTGTAGATCGACCGGATCAGCGTCACACTCTATCCCCTTGATCGATCAGGCGATCGCCCAATCCCTTCTCATAATCTGGGTCTTGAGTGCCCAATAATTTATCCCAAAACGTGAAATATAAGCCGTAATGTTGCGTGTACTTGAGATGATGGATGGAATGATGGATGGGTCCGATAAACCACTTGCCCAGCCAATGATGGGGAAACGAAAGCGGCAACCGATCGGGTCCCAAATGATTCAACACCGCCCAAACCGTCATGGTGGTCAGTACAGCTAGCAACGTGATGAAATGTAGCGGAATTATAAACACGATCGCCACTAAAAAAAGCGCTTGCACGATCGCCTCAGGTGGGTCAAAAGCAAACGAAGTCCATGGAGTCGGGTAGCGCGATCGATGATGCCCCTGGTGCAACCAACGATAGAGAGTGGGATGGTGAAACAGGCGATGGGTGAAATAAAAATAAGTATCTTGCAGAATTAGCACAGCACCATAACTAACCCCCAAATACCATAATCCATACTGTTGAGCATGGCTATACAAGCACGTAATCCCTCCAGCGTACGATGACAAAATGAATGCAGCAGCTAACGCAAATACCCCCGCCGAAAGCACTGAAAGTTTAATATCCCGTCGAATCGCTCGCCAGGATGATGCCCGCTGGCACACCTGATGCTGAACAACAGGTCGCTGGAATGGTAAAGACAATAGTAAGTAGGTTGCCCCTGCTACAAGGAAATAGCGGAATAGAATAATGCCAAAAAAGGCGATGCCATAAAACCCGAAAGAGTAGTCTATCAATTCAATCTCCTTGCCATTTCCGATCTTCTAATTCTCTTGGCGGCAAGAGCAATGTAGCTTCAATGTCTTGTCGCATTGCTGCCGTGACTTCGCAGTGAATATAGCGCTGTACGAATTGATTCAGTATGGTGTTGTGGGGCGCAGAGCACCCCACAACACCATTTCTATACTTGACGAACTTGCACACCACTATATTCAAACAATCAATCAGAAGTTAATGAGATCATAGTAGCGTTGCAAAACTTGTTATTGCTCATGAAATCGTCAGAGATTTTTGGCTTGCCCGCAACCAAGATTCTTGCAAATCAGGAATTTAATGTAAGGTATTCTTGAAAAACGACATCGGAAAACCAAAAATGTCTCATGTTCATTCAATCGACAACCCATACTGCGCCTCGATCGCGTTTCGCATGGCTTCGCTCTCAGGTGACTCAACTCAGCTTAACCGTTGGCTTGAATCCGAGCTAAATTGATCTTGAATATCTAAATTGGCTCACTTAATTAGCCCCTGAGGCTCATCTCATACACTTAAATCTTTAGACTGATTGTGGACATATATTCAAGTTTTGTAACAAATTAAAACGCAATATTAAGTCAGTGAATGACCTATCAATCCTTGCCCCATGAAGGGCAGATCGGTGAAATCCAACAAAAACTGCGGGTATTGGTCAAAGAAGCCTTGATCGATGCGACCGATATCCCTGTGTTAGATCTATGGACGGAAGTAGAAGCCGTGCTAGATCGACTATCGCAAGACCAACAATTACTATTTTTAGGAAATGCGATCGCCATTCTTGCGGAAATTTGTGAGTTAAAAGCCCAGCAGTTTTGGGACGACTGGCAAAACCAGGATCGCTCAGATGGTCCTAGCATCACACCTGAAATGGTAGTGGGTTTGTTTCGCCAGAGTATGAATCTCGATATTTCCGACCTGGTTAAACCCAAACGAAATCAGCCCAGACAAACTACTCCGCCCCATCCAGACGATTCAGTGATTGGGGTCGTCGAAAAAGCAAGGTTGCTTACCGTTGTAGATGCGATCGCCGAGCGCGACAAAGCTCTCGCTGTTGCCCATGAAGAAGATGTGGCAGGCTGGGGCAAAGCCATCCGACTGGCGATCGCCCAGTGGCAACCCCATGACGGACGGATTTCTCTGCAAGAATTGCAAAAACGAGTCAGCAAACCTCTGGTAGAAGTCTGGTTAGCCCTGCTCTTAGGTGGATGGGAATTAGAATCAGACGATGAATTTTATGGAACAGATATTTGGATCAAGTTACCCCTGTAGGGGGGAAGCATTCGGATGATGTTCAGCCCATGCCCGTGCTTCTGCCATTAAAATCGGGTCGCCTGACACCAGGTAAGCCTGCATTCGCGATCGATGTTCAGTCCAATAACGGTGCTGTCGCAGTTGTTGATCCCGTTGCAACTCAGAGCCAGCCGAGCGACTGACCAGGGAATTACTATCCCACCTACCAGAGGTAGCCGCAGGATCTGCCAAACCCTTGTGCCACAAGGCATTACCATCAATCTGTGCTAATAAGTTTGGGGTATTTAAATCGTTATATATAATTTCCGGCTGATTTGCCTCCTTACATTCAAAATGTCCAAATTCGTCCACAAAAGCTGTGGAAAACTCAGTGGGTACTTGTTCCTGCGATACTTGTCCCTGTGATGTTTGTTGATCGAATACTTGCACCTCAGGTACTTGCAAATCTGGTACGCCTGATGCTAATGCATTGCATCCTTGCCCATGAAATCTGTCTGGTGGCGCAGACACATAACGGGGATGCCATAGATCCCGATGGCGATACAGTGACCCGCCGCCAATGCCATACTGCACCAGAGCTTGAAATCTGGCTGTAGCTTTGGCAGGAAGAGAATGGGTATCAAGTAAGTGAGCGATCGCCTGACGGATTTTTTCACGGGTCTGTTGAGATCGCTGCTGATTCCAGGTCAAGGCATCATCTGACGTTGCTTTAGATTTAAGCGATCGCCGAGATTGAACCCCATAGGGAAAGTAATGACTATTTTCCGCACAACGCGCCCATTCTGCTGATCGCTGTTCAATTTCATGCTGATGTTGACAGTAGTCGTAATAGCCAGGAAGCGATCGCGCTGTTGACACAATCGCATCCACTAACGGCTGACCCACCAGCGGCTCGCCACCATACAAAAAGTGCTGAAAGATATAACAGCGCATGGCAATCCGTCCCAACAACCGATTGGTTTGCCCTAACCCTGTCCAACCGATTTCAATCTCTGCATTGAGATCATTGAGAAATTTATTGGCTTTAACCGAAAGACGAGCATACCGACGACGAGCCGCCTTTAAAACGCGTTGTAAATAATCTGAATCAATCGAATTTCGAGCTTGAGCAAACTGCCACTGTTGAACAAAGGTAGAGCGATCGCTCCAGATCGGTTGAAAATCTGAATTGACCAGATAGGAACCCGCTTGCAATGGCAAACGATGCCCGTTAAACAAAGCAGGTAAACCATTGGCATCATACGGTTTTGGATCAGGAAATAACTCCAGTTGACCCTGTTTGAGTTTAAACCCTGCTTGTTCTAAAAGAATGGCGATCGCCATCGACAAATGCCAGGAATTCTGCACCTGATCCAACGGAAAATAAAGGTGCAAACCATTGCTATAGCTAGATGTACAAGTCACCGCAGATACTAACCCTAAGGGTTCTAAAGCCGCTTGCAATCGAGAAATAGCAAAGGCATCTTGACGAGGGTGATACACACTCCCCACATCAATGTCCAGCAACACATACTGAGTTTCTTTGCCAAACCGGACACCAAACAAAAAGTCTGCTTGATTGATCAAGCGATCGCTCAAAGGATGGCGATTTTCTGTTTTCCAACCCGGACGTTCATCAGGTTGAGGATGATTGGCATAAAGATAATCAAATCGATGCGGAAACAACGCCAGAAATGCATCGGCTGACTCCCGCACAGACACAAATTGGGATGAAGCAACTGCGATCGCTATAAGACACCTCCCAGCCATACGGCTGAATGGAGACGTCTCCGCAAATCGACAGATACAGCGAATCCATCAAAAAAATAGACACAATAATTCTGTGACTCTTTGCCAGAGCCGCAAGAATTGTTAGAATTTGGATGCATAAAAACTCGACCCAATTAGCCGTTGGGTTAAAAGAGTAAAATTCATCCCCTTAGCTGACTGTGGTAGGAAGGCTAGGGGGATTTAATTGTGGACGCCGAAGCCTTAGTTAATCTCCTTAAAACACAAGGTAGTAGCTGCAATGCAATACAGTCTTATGCCGCAGGTGGTATCCACAGCACAAGAAATCATGCTTATTCGATATCGCTCTACGAATCACACATTAAATAAAACTCGGACATTCACTTCTGTCAGCACAGCATCACCAGGCTGACAAAAATAAATCTTCGGTTTATTAAATCCACGATTCTATGAGTCAGTACATGAGTACATAATCGAGTAGAGGATAACATTCTAAGAATCAGATCTCAATAGCCCAAAACTCTCGATACGTGGGAGTTACAGGTCAAAAATACGCCGGAGTTACAGCTCAAAACTATACGCCGGAGTTACAGGTCATTTCTACGTCATACGTGGGAGTTACAGGCAAAACTATACGCCGGAGTTACAGCACTATCAAGCTAAAGATTGAAAAAACAAGCCCCAGAATTCCCCTTCAGTAAAAACCATACGCCGGAGTTACAGCTCAAAACTATACGCCGGAGTTACAGGCAACTTTCTTTCTATACGCTGGAGTTACAGGTAAAACTATACGCCGGAGTTACAGGCAAAACCGATGAAATAGTACGCCGGAGTTACAGGTCATTGGGCAAACTATACGCCGGAGTTACAGGCTTATTTTTAGTGCATGACGTCTAACTTATGGTGTAAAAGCCTTGCTCTACAAGCCTTTCATCCAATAACCATAATCCCTTCCAGGTGTGAAGCACTATAGCGATAAGAACCTGACAAAATTAGATCGATTCAGCGGCAAATCACAACGTGCCTGATACAATTTGACCACAACGATCGATAAGGGTGTGCAATCACTACCCAATGGATTTCAAACACGACCGAAAAAACTTAACTGCTAAGGATCGTGGATTTAATAAAACCCGATTCTTTTGGAGAGAGCGGCGGCTCCGCCGCCGCTCTCTCCAAAAGAATTACAGGTTAATTAATCTGTGATCCTAAAGTGCTTGAGCTGAGTGATCCCCAACCGACACGCCGCAGTTTTTGAGAAGAGTGATGAATGTGGTGAAGAAAGAAGAATCAACCTTTCCAGTCGATGGTCAACTACTCATGGTGTTGCCCAGAGCAGGTGCCTCGATTAAAAATCCCGATGTCCATCTGCCCATCTTGCGTGCCGATGACGAAGGCTATTACCTGGAAATGCGCGTTCAGGCAGACTCCCAGGAAACCACAGAGGTTGCCGTTACTCGTCGCGTTCCCTTAGACAACCTTTCAGCAGAAGAATGGGAAGATCTAAAACAACAATATGCCGCATTAGATCTACAATCTTGCGCCGACCAGGGGATCAGTAAAGGTTTAGAACGAATTCAAGACCGCCGGATTCAGCGCCTATTCATGGCGTTGCTAACGTTTCTAAATCCGCGTCAGGTTTCCATTGTTCTATACCTCTACAGACTGGCAGCGCAACAAGGAAACGGACCCCTGGTTCACTTTCGCTCCAATGATCTGCTAGAAAGTTTAGGCTATACCCGCACCAAAGATGGCGGTTTTGCCTCAAAACTGCGATCGCAACTCAACTGCGACCTCGTTGCCCTCCACCGCACAGAGCTAGTGTTTGCCCAATCCCTCCGCAAGGGCGATAGCATCGGTGCCAAAGTCATGATCAAAAGCGTCCTGCGGATTAAAGATTACGAAATTGACAACGTCCCCCGCGACTTCGACTTGGCGAAAGCTGCCGACTATACCTACGAACTCGCCGACGCGTACACCGTCTCTCTGGAGTTTTTCGAAGGACCCGGTCGCACTGGCGACTATGTTTTGTTTGCCAACAACATCGACATTACCCAAAAGCTAGGCAGCAATGCCAAAAGCGACTACAAAACCAAACTCTTGATCTACCTAGCCAGTCGGCTCAAATGGGACAAACCCCAGGATGGACAATACCTGGTCATTTCCAAACAATACTTGTTTAAAAATTTGGATCTCCTGGGCAGCAACTCTTCGCGCAACAACCAAATTTTTTGGCGCACCGTAGATGAATTGAAACAAGAAGGCTATATCCTGGGCGCACAAGAATTACCCGGCAAAAAGCGATCACCCTCCGTGCAATTTCAACTCAACCCCGAAAAGCTACATGATTCCTAAACTAAATGAGCTGAAACAGGTCATTCCAGGAGCATTTTATTGGATTTGTGTGGCACTGAAATCTCATTTTTAGATTTCAGTGCCACACAAACTTATAAATGTAAACTAACTTGATTTAAACCACTCTCGCGATGCATCTTCCCTCTTGTAATACCAAATCGCCTTGAGCTTGCACATAATAGAGAGTGAAGAGAAATAGCCCCCGATTATGTCACGTACCTGAGCATTGGACATCTCCGAGAGTGAGGAGTACTTAGAGAAAAGTGTCCGCAATGCCAAGAGCGCCAAACAGAAGGAGCGCCTGCAAATGCTTTGGTGGCTAAAAAGCGACCAAGTGAGCGAGCATCAACAGTTGAGTCAACGCCTGAGGCGAAACCCATCGACTATTACCCGGTGGTTACAGCACTATCGAAACGGGGGGTTGAGTGCCCTGCTGGAAGTGAAACAAGCCCCGAGACAACCCCCCAAGATCCAAGGAGAACTGTTGAGCAAGCTAGAGGAACGTCTGACAGAGTCTGAGGGCTTCAACAGTTATAGTGCTGTGCAACAGTAGTTAGAAGCGCAATCGGGCCAGTCCTTCAACTACAAGACGGTGCGCTATCGGCTGAAGGCGAAGCTAAAGGTGCCACGTCCTCACAACAGCAAGCAAGATACCGAATCGGTAGAGCAGTTTAAAAATTGTAATGCAACCTCTCTATAGTCTAGAACTCAATCCCATTGAAAGATTCTGGCGGCATATTCGATACCTGTTGAAGCACAAACGCATTACCTGCATCACTCAGTTACGGGCGCAGGTTAACCAAATCCTGGATTCATTAAGCTCACAGCAGGTTGCCTCACTCACCAGTTAAATAACTCCTCAAACGGTGCGTTTGGTGTTAATCGTGATGTGAAGATCTAATTCTCTCAGAGTTTCCATCACAGTCTGATAAAAATCAGCGACCGAGCGAGGGTAGAGGGCGATCGCCCGTCTTGCCCCTTCGCTGGTTTGAATCAGCAGCTCATGATCAATGAAATCAAAGTCGATTTGAAAGATGCGACTGCCGTAGTGAATGGTGGAAGTAGTCAGTCCCTAAACGGTTAAATAGAGGGGAATATGCCAGGAATGATTAATCCACGGCGTTTGGGCAAATCGGATTTTGCCGATGATTTGAGTCCACATGTGCAAGGTGGTATAGGTCTCTTGCCATGCTTCCAGGGGTAAACTCGGCCAAATATCTGTTGAGGTCAGGGTAGACTGATTTGACATCACGTTTTCCTCGTAAATGGAAGCGGAGCTTAATCAATAGTTCTTCTGTTGCTCATCGGTAAAGCACCACAGCCATTCTTCTCCCAACTCGGCTGAACTGATTACCGCGTGTCCGCTCTCTTCGTAATGGCGGCGAGCGTGTTGATTTTTAGACGAGTCGCAGCACAGCATTTTGCCGCAGGTCTGACAAATTCTCAAGTGAACCCAGCGATCGCCCACTCGCAGGCATTCCTCACAGCGGAATACCGGGTAATTGGCTTTTGAAATCATCGTCTCTAGCGTCAGTTCATTCAGGTGTTGACAAGACATGGAATGCTCCTGTGGATGTACAAGATATAGACTTGATCACGTGGGATACAGCCATTTGCGAAAGAGTTGAGTGATGCAATGCCGCAAATGGACTGGATCACTGAGCAATGACAACATCCACTCAGTTACACACGAGCCATGAGGCGATCGCGATTGGCAGAGCCAGCATTGGATATTGCTGCATAGCTCGTCATGAGGTTTTTGTAGTCAGGAATAAACTCTGCGAGGAGATTACCTAGCCCTTCAATATCGTTACGCCAATCACGGTGCAATTCACCCACAACGCTAAACCAATTGACCAACTGAACGCCAGCACGAGACATCCGATCCCACGCCGCATCGCGACAGGCTGCATCGAAGGTGCCAGAGGCATCGGTGACCACAAAAACGTCATACCCTGCCTCCAATGCTGAAAGCGCGCAAAAAGTGACACAGACATCCGTGACAATTCCAGCAATAATCAATTGCTTCTTACCCGTTGCTTCTACGGCTTCAACAAATTCCTCATTGTCCCAAGCGTTGATCTGTCCGGGGCGCGCAATGAAGGGAACATCAGGAAACTTCTCCTTCAGTTCCGGCAGGATGACTCCATTGGGACCGTCCTCAAAGCTAGTAGTCAAAACAGTAGGCAGGTTGAAAAACTTGGCTATACTTGCTAGCGCTAACACATTATTTTTGAAGTCGGCAGCACCAATATCACGCACCAGCGAGAACAGCCCAGTTTGGTGATCCACCAGTAAAACCGCAGCATTATTCTTGTCTAGACGATTGTACTTGAATGTAGACATTAGGTAATTCTCCTATTTGAGTGATTGGCGAATGAGGAATTGCAGAATGAAATTGAAGAACGCAAGTTCCTCTCAAGGGCTAAGGGCGTAAGTTGTTGTGCTATGAACACAGTTTGCAAGACGGCTCCACATTTCACCACTTAAGATCTGCAAGTTAAGCATAGAGTTAAGATTTTCGCGTCGCGTGCCCGAAGGGTATTCGCTTCACTGTGAAACGGCTCCTAATGCTTTCAATGTCGCTGCTTAGGCGTGCGTTAATCCAGTTGCAGCTTGAATATTCATGCCTTCAACATGGAACCGTGCAATTTACTTGCTCGATCCATTTGCGTGACTGTTTGCACAAATTCAATATAAGGTGGACGCCTTCAAGCTGTCGCCTACAGCAAGTTAAATTTTTTATGGTGCAAATTGATAGAGTAATCATGCCATCGCGGAGTAGAAGGCTAGCTCTAACTTAAGTTAGAATCCGAATTTGATCGAAAGTACATTCATACAACCGATCGACCATTAATGTCTGAATGTAAAATCTGGTAGCAACGTGCTGAAGCAGCTTCAATTTTGGAAGAACGCAACCGCATGGCACGCGAAATTCACTACACACTTTCGCAGTCGTTTACAGGCATTCTGGCGCAGGTAGGAGCGGCAAAACAGGTGCTAACGGATGATTTAGAAGCAGCTCAGGAACATCTAGATCTAATCAAAGAATTAGCACGCACTGGACTGACTGAAGCATGGCGATCGGTCGTCGCGCTCCGTCCTCAGCTTTTGGAGGAGGGCAGTTTACAGAGCGCTCTCCATCGTCTCATCGCTCAGACTAGAGCTGCCGCAATGGATACCACTTTGCACTATGAGATCGAGGGGGCAGTGTATGCTCTTCCCACTGAAGTCGAGAATAACCTACTGCGGATGGGGCAGGAAGCATTAACCAATGCGATTAAACATGCCAATGCTGATGAAATCCCGTTTACTCAACCGCCTCCGTCAAAGTCTTCAAAGGGGAACAGATAACAATTGACTACTCCACACCCCACACCCTACACCCCATGCACCCCACACCCCCAATTCAGGTTCTGATTGCGGACGATCACGCCATTTTTCGGCAAGGTTTAGCCACGATTATTAACCGTGATCCAGATATGACAGTAATTGTCCAAGCCGAAAATGGGGAACAGGCGATCGCGCTATTTGAGGAGCACCAACCGGATGTCACACTCATGGATCTGCGAATGCCGGAGGTGGAAGGAGTTGCTGCCATCGGTGCAATCTGTGCGATCGCCAAATCAGCTCGAATTATTGTACTGACCACGTATGATAGCGACGAAGATATTTATCGGGGATTGCAGGCAGGCGCAAAAGGATACCTGTTGAAAGAAACTGAACCCGACGAGCTTCTAAACGCCATTCGTACCGTTCATCGGGGTCAGAAGTACATTCCACCTGATGTAGGAGCAAAGTTAGTACAGCGGCTCAGCAATCCAGAACTGAATGAACGAGAACTAACAGTACTCCGCTCGTTAGCTCAGGGGATGAGTAACGCCGATATTGCGGCTACTTTGAGCATCGGTGAAGGTACTGTTAAATCCCATGTCAATCGCATTCTGAATAAGTTGGATGTGAGCGATCGCACTCAAGCGGTGATTGTTGCTGTTAAACGCGGCATTGTGAATTTGTAGGGTGTACTTTTGATCGAATTTGGATTCTACCTTAAGTTAGAGTCAGCCTTCTACGTTGCGATGGAACGGTTACTCCATCAATTTGTACTGCAAAACTTTTAACTCGCTATAGACGACAACTTAAAGGCGATCTCCTACATTGAATGTATGCAATAAAAGTGCATCCAATCAGACAAATCATGCTCCTCTAAAGCGGTGAAGCTGATTGAGTTTTCAACCCTGATACATTGGAGATAAATCGATGACATCTACTTTCACAGCTACAGACCCAATGCTACGAGAAGGCGATTCTGGTGCTGCTGTTACTACGCTACAACGATTGTTGAATGCGAAAGGAATTAACATTGCAATCGATGGAATTTTTGGCGGTGCGACTCGCGCCGCAGTGATTCAGTTTCAAAAGCAGAGTGGCATTGCTGCAGATGGCATCGTTGGTCCTCAAACGTGGCAAGCCCTTCGTCAAGTTGTTGATCTACCCATTCAACTGACTGACGCAGCCATTTACTACGAGCCATCGAAATATTTCTATCAAAAAGAGGCGTTTGAGTGGTTGCAATCCCAGATTTCTAGATCAGTTCTAGAGGAATTTGCTCGTCGTTGGCGGAACCTACGCTAACGCAGCAATCACCAATTTCAAAGTTAGTCAGCCCAGGTTCAAATTATTGACGCTGGGAATACCTGAATCATCAGGTTTTTCCCAGCTCTCGTGGCAAGGTTCCAACCTTGATACAGATGTAGAAAAATGAACGACGATCGTAGCCAGAGTTCCTTACTTATCCCACCTTCAACCTAAGATTGGATGCAAGGTGGGCTGAGTGCCAGGGTCATGCTGGTGATATATATCAGCTTGGACTAGACATTCCCCAATTTTTGCAAAAACTATCTCACCAAACGCATCTCGATCGCATCAACGCAGGTATCGAGAGTGGACACCGCAGTGGAGTTACGGTTGCTCCAGCTCTGTTTATCAACTGATGAAATTAAAACAGGAGAAACAGAATGATACTGCAAGATAAAGTGGCGTTAGTCACCGGAGGCACATCGGGAATTGGTAGAACAACGGCGATCGCTTATGCCCAACAACAAGCAATGGTGGTGGTGGTGGGTCGCCGAATGGATGAAGGTGAAGAAACGGTTCGATTGATTCAGGAAATTGACGGAGAGGCGATTTTTGTGCAAGCCGATGTCACGAAAGAAGCCGATGTTGAAGCAATGGTTGATAAAGCAGTTAGCGTTTTTGGTCGGTTAGATATTGCCTTTAATAATGCAGGAATAGTCGGCGAAAATCCCTCACTGATTGAGCAAACAGAAGCGGAATATGACCACACGATGAACGTCAATGTCAAAGGTGTTTGGTTGTCGATGAAATATGAAATCGCCCAAATGTTGAAACAGGGAAGTGGTGCAATCGTCAATATGGCATCTGCGGTTGGAGTTGTTGCCCTGCCTAACATACTCCTCTACACCGCGAGTAAACATGCGGTCGTAGGCTTAACAAAAGCGGCTGCACTCCAATATGCCAAAGCGGGTGTTCGCATCAATGTCGTTGCGCCAGGGTCAATCAAAACAGATTTGTTTGAAGCCTCTACAGATGAAGCCAAAGCTTACCTATCAGGACTTCACCCAATCGGACGAGTTGGCACACCGCTTGAAGTTGCCAATGCAGTTCTGTTTTTATCATCTGAAATGGCATCGTTCATAACAGGTGAAACGTTGATGATAGATGGTGGGTATTTAGCGCAGTAGTCGATCGACAGCGCAAAATGACAAAACTTGCAGGCAAAGTTGCACTGATATAGCTGTAGCCAATCAGATTAGGACACAGACTATAAGTCAAGATGGTCGCCGTAAAACAACCATCATTAATCACGTAACTAAAAAGGAGTTTGACCGTGCAGAAAATCACACTTGACACTATCACTGAAGCCGTCATTAATCATGGCGATCGCGGCAAATCTCACCCGCGACCCTATGAAATTTACACGAGCTTGGTTCGACATTTGCATGACTTTGTGCGTGAGGTGAATCTGACTGAATCAGAGTTGCAGCAGGGACGTAATTTTCTCAACCGGGTCAGTCATCACACTCAAGAGATTCCCGCTGGAGAAATGCAGGCGTTAACAGATCTACTGGGAATTTCAGAGTTGGTAGAATTGCTGCACGATGCTCATCGCGGTACAGAAAGCAATTTAGAAGGACCCTTGTACGTGCCGAATGCACCAGAACGGCAGATGGGCGATCGCTTAGGCGTTGATCCAGAAGGCGACACACTTTTCCTGTCAGGCAGGGTTTTAGATTTGAACGGTCAACCGCTCGCCAATGCTCTGATTGATGTTTGGCAACCCAATTCCCAAGGATTATATGATGTCCAAGAGCCATCTCAGCCGTTGGGAAATTTTCGCAGACGGTTCAAAACGAACAAGAGTGGAACGTATAGGTTTGAAACCGTCGTGCCACTAGGTTACAAAGTGCCAAGCAGTGGTCCATGTGGCGAGTTGCTGGGACTCTTGGGACGGCATCCCTGGCAGGCGGCTCACATCCATGTCAAAGTCAGTGCTCCGGAGTACACTCCACTGACAACACAAATTTTTATTGCTGGCGATCCTCACCTGGATTCAGATACGACCTTTGCAGTACGATCGGCGATCGTTCAATTGCAAAAGCACGAGGCAACAGACAAACTCAAGGCACACAATCAAAGTAAACCGTTTTACACGACTGAGTTTGATTTTGTGTTGAAACCCGCTACTCTCTAGCGGAGAATCATCAAGCAATGGTTGCACATTATGTCTACACCATCAATCCAGAACAATCTGCTAATTGGCATTTGGAAGTTAATTTCTGCAACTGCCATTTACGCTGATGGAACGGTGACTCCAGACGTGTATGGGACTCATCCGGTTGGCTACATCACTTACACATCAGATGGTCACATGATGGTGATGTTTTCTAGGAGCGATCGCTTACCGCTGAGTCAGGAGGTCAGATCACCGCTGACTCCCCAGATGCAATCTTTACCCGTGGAAGAGCTTGCTCAAGCATTTACAACATTCAATGCTTACGCTGGAACTTATACATTGAGTGGCAACACAGTCACTCACCAGATCAAAATTGCATCAATTCCTAATCGCGTTGGTACAACGTTAGTTCGCACCTTTACTCTTAATGAGAGCCGACTAACGCTCGTGACGCCGCCAGTCTTAAGTGATGGTGTTGAAGCGGTTTTTGAACTGCTGTGGGAACGCACTATAGCTACAGATCCTGAACGTGATCCGATTGTGTAATTGCAAGCTACATCACTGGACAATCCTTAGTGATTCTCCTGTAGGAGAGGCTACGCCAACGATGGCGGATACACAGCGAACTGACCCATTTCAAGAGAGAACAGACGAGCTTGATTTTCAGATCACATCTACAAGGAAGGATTCTATGTCAACTTTTGTCTTAGTTCATGGCTCCTGGCATGATGGTTCTGCTTGGCAGGCAGTCATTGATCAACTAGAAGCAAAGGAACATCATGCTTTTGCGCCCACGATCGCTGGACATGGCAAAGACGTGAACAAAAACGTCAACCATGCTCAATGCACGGAATCGATCGTCGATTACATTGTGAGTAAAGACTTAAACGATATCGTTCTAGTCGGACATAGTTTCGGTGGAACCATTATTGCCAAAGTTGCTGAAGCAATCAGCAATCGCATTCGACGACTCATCTTCTTCAATGCCTTTGTCCTCAATGATGGTGAAAGCCTCAACGATAACACCCCACCGCACTCTCAAGCGTTATCCGATCAGCTAGCAAGACAATCGGGCGATCATACGGTGATGCTACCTTTTGAGATTTGGCGAGAAGCGTTTATCAACGACGCTGACCTCGAACTGGCTCGATCGAGTTACGCACAATTATCGCCTGAACCGTATCAACCGTGGCTTGACAAGTTAGACCTGAAGCAGTTTTACTCGCTGCCCATCCCCAAAAGCTACCTCTACTGTACCGAAGACAATGTTCTTCCTCAAGGTGATTGGGGTTGGCATCCCAGAATGTCTAGCCGCCTGGGACTATTTCGGTTCGTGCAAATGCCCGGTAGTCATGAGGTGATGTTTTCTAACCCGGTTGGTTTAGCAGAAAAGATGATTGCAGCAGGGCGCGACTAGCTGATGGTTGAGATGAACAACAGACAATCGGGCAATTCTTCTTGGACGAGTTTGATTCGCTGAGTGAAAAGGCTCAATGCCAAGCAACCGATCTCGTTACAGAGATCAAGCAGGCTTAACTTCAACTGCGGGAGTAAACAAAGAAGTCGGCAACGATCGCGAATGAAATAAGAATCTGAAAGAAGTTAAGCATTGAAATCAATACAGTTGAAATAGAACGAACTAGGAGAATCTAACATGGTCAAAGAGCAAATTGTAGACAAACCAGCAAATGTACAGGTAACCCCCAACCTGACACCTGCTCAGGAAGCTTTACAAGCGGTCTGGGAAGAGCATATCGGGCACGAGTTTGGTACTCACAGCACTGAAGATGCTCTCGTTACAATGGTTGAGGACACTTACGTGAATCACATTCCGGTAATGACTGGGGGAGTAGGGAAACCAGCCGTGGGTGAGTTTTATTCCAAGTACTTCATTCCACAGATGCCGCCGGACATAGAGTTGAATCCGGTCTCGCGTACAATCGGAACCAATCAACTCGTCGATGAAATGCTAGTTACGTTCACTCATACCATCCAAATGGACTGGATGCTACCTGGCATTGCTCCGACAGGGAAACGGATTGAAGTGGCAGTAGTAGCGATTGTCCAGTTCCGTGATGGCAAGTTAGCCCATGAACACCTCTACTGGGATCAGGCGAGTGTATTGGTTCAACTCGGCATGCTTGATCCGGTTACACTGCCCGTCGTAGGGGTTGATAGTGCGCGCAAGGTACTTGATCCGAGCTTGCCCTCAAACGCACTGATCAATCGTGCAAGCGATCGCGACTAAAGGTTAGAACAAGCTTTCCATCAATGCTTAAACTGCTCGATACCGATCGGAGCAAGCAGATGGAGTAATAACTGCGACACAAACTTGATTAGAACCAGGAAATTCCAGTCACAGGGCAAGTCAATCCTACAACTTGGGAAGTCCTGGATATGCGGGAGAATCCTTATCGATCGCCGCTCCCCTGGAAACAATAGGGTTAGTAGAGTATGCAATGCTCACGAGCTAAAACCTACTCAGAACAAATGTTTCATCGGGTATGTACAGGAGAGATTCAAATGTTAGAGAATAATAAAGCAATCTTAGAAGCGGCAAACGCAGCGATCGCTATAGGCGACTATGAAGGATTCTTGTCGTTCTGCACCGACGACACGGAATGGACATTTGTCGGCGATAAGACCCTGAACGGAAAAGCAGCCGTTCGCCAATGGATGGCAACAACCTACATAGAACCGCCAGCGTTTAGGGTCGCCAACTTAATCGCCGAGGGTGATTTTGTCACGGCACTTGGCAACATCACTATGAAAGATGAAGGCGGGAAGGCAGCTGATTACTCATACTGTGACATCTGGCGTTTTCGCGACGGTCAGATGGTCGAATTAAAGGCTTTCGTGATCAAAATACCCATTTCGCTTCCGCCTGCTCGAAGTCTACAATCATGATGCCTACAGTCAACGATTCTGACACTAAGGATCGCATATTTATTAACCTGTAATTCTTTTTTAGGGAGAGGCGGCTTCGCCGCCTCTCCCTAAAAAAGAATTACAGGTTGTTTTGTTTGTGATCCTCAGTGAGTCAATGTTATTGAGGAACATTTCGGGCAGGCGATCGCAGACCCCTATCGCTGGTTGGAAAACGATGTCCGCAACAACGAGGGGTACTGAAATTGATAGCTAATGCAGTTGCTGCTTAACTGGGCTGCCCAATCGGTCGAACGATGATTTCATTAACATCCACATCTGCGGGCTGCTCGATCGCAAAGGCAATGTCTACTTTCACCCTCATTACGTTAGCCTCGACCATAAACTGAACAAAGCTCGGTGCCCAGAGCGAATGTTTGACTATGACAATCTCCAGATCATGTGCTGGAAATGCAATAACCTCAAAGGTGACAACAATGCCTATGAGCTTCAGCACAGTCTCAGCCATCTTCAAGATCTGACTGCGGGAATTCTTCACCCATACCCACTCCTTTGACGTTACAGACAGAGATGTAGGACGAAACTTCACTGGATACGATTACGCTGGATTTGATGAATAAATAATCGATAGATCGTTAATGGTGCGATCGCTGGCGAGTAAAAACCCCTTGCTGAGAATAACCGAGAGCATAGAATTATGCTCGAATAGCAACGGCTTAACCTCACCATTCCCGGTAAAGTTTCTCTGCATGAAACATGATTTCTTCGTTGGGTAAGCGAATCTTAGCAGGCTGACGCGGATAAGAGGTTTCGATCGCCCGCGTGTCTTGTTCCACAACCGTTGCTACCGCACTCAACATCAATCGCCCTAACACTGGTTTGAACACTGGATGATTGAATTTGGCAAAAACCAGCACAAAGGTTTTTGTGTGGGTTGCAGTTTCAGGGTACAGCACATGCACCTGCAAAATTTCACCTAGAGGAAAGCGGGTTTTAAAAGTAGTCAGCGCCGGAAATGCATACTCCAGCGTGCCAGTGTAGGTCTTGGGTGCAAGGAGAACTGCTGGGTTGCGGCGAATGTCAGCAAAGGTGGCATCATTGCGATCGAGTTCCTGCACCACCTTCGCCCAGTAGCCCTCGTGCTCAAACACCGGAATGCGATTGGCTTTGATGCCAAATAATTCCCGATGGGTGCCGTTCTGATGGTTGTAATCATAGTTGATCAACAAATTGTGCAGAAAAGTGCCCTGGATGCTTTTTTCTCCAGCAACGCCCAAAAAAGTCATACCCTGACTCATTCGTTCAATCAAGTCAGGTACCGGAACTTTGGCACTCAAGCCACCATACGTCCAGATGCAATCGTTCTGAATCACGCACTCCAGAGGGGTTAACAGTGGTTGTGTTCCCACGTTTCCTGCTTGATGCAGCCGCCCCTGCCCGTCAAATTCCAGCGCGTGAAATGGACAGGTAATGGTGTTTCGTTCCTGGCAGATCCAACCATCTGACAGGGGAGCCTGCATGTGAGGACACACATTATTGAGGGCAAACACCTCCCCTTGAGGGTTTTGCCAGAGGACATAGTCTTGTCCATTCAACGAAATTTTGTGAGGTTGATTAATGCCTAATATCGATCGGTGGGCAATCAGCCAGGGTGCGCCAGGAAGGATGGGTGACATAGGGTAAAATTATGACAAAACTTTCATGTTTAATTCTGAAAATACGACAAACTATTCATGTTTGTCAAGCAAGTCCTCCTCATCACCGATGATAGAATCACAACATCACCCAACGCCACTCCGACGACAGCCTAAGCAACAGCGTAGCCAGCAGCGGGTCGAGCAGATTCTGCGATCGGCCGCAGAGGTGTTTGTAGAAGTGGGCTACGAAGCGGCGACTACTCACATGATTGCGGCTAGGGCAAAAACGGCGATCGGCTCCCTTTACCAGTTTTTTCCCGACAAACTGGCCATCTTTCATGCCTTAGAAGCCCGCCACATGGAAAACGTGATGGTGCTAAACAAGGAACTATTGCAGTCTGCGGATCTACAACGACCGTTCGCCGAGTTTATTGAGCGCATGGTTGAGGCGCATATCGCCTATTTCCAAGATCCGATCCCGCGTGTAGTCTATATTCAATATTTTGTGGCTCCCCAAATATTTGTGCTGTTTGATGAGACGTTCAATCGTCAGTTGATTGAACAATATGCAAACTTCTTGCGGCAGTGGAATCCGGCACTAGCAGTTGAGAAGAGTGAACGCCTCGCCGAAACAGTGCATCAGTGTTACAACGCCCTACTGCTGCAAGCTTTGAGGGGAGCGGAGAGCAAACGGCGATCGCGCTACGAAGAACTCAAAGCCTTACTAGTTGCCTATCTATTACCTCATGTAGAGCCAAAGTCAATAGATGAAGCCGTGACAAAAGTAATGAAATGTCATTACTGTCAGTCTGACCGCTTGTCGAAGAACGGACATCGTTACAACAAGCAACGCTACCTATGTAAGGACTGTGGCAAGCAGTTTCTAGAGCGTACCGATTGGAAAACTCATGCAAATGAATTGCGAAATGAATCACATGTTCAAGCTCCTGCGCGAGATGCCGAAGGTTGAAATTCATACTCATCTGATTGGCACGGCAGATGCAGAAACCATTTATCAAATTGCGCAACGCAATCGGATAGCCTTGCCAGCAGGTTCTCTAGAAGAGTGGAAATTGTTTTATGAGTTTCGAGATTTCACTCACTTTATCGAGGTTTATCGCATTGCTCGTCAATGCGTGCAAACGCCAGAGGATTATGTTTTTCTGGTTGAGCAATTTCTGAAACAGCAGGCTGAGCAAAATATTCGCTACAGCGAAGTTCATTTCGGCACTGCTTTGCCGTCTGATGCTTTGACAGATACCGAATTACTTGAAGCCTTGAGTATTGGAGCAAGCAGGGGTGAAGCAAACTGTGGTAGTCGAGTAAAATTTATTGCAGCGATCGTCCGTCACATTCCAGATTTGCAGAGACAAACCCTGGAATGCGCCTTACAGGGACAGGAGATGGGAATTGTCATTGGTTTAGGGTTGGCTGGGCAGGAGAAAGGTTACGCACCGGAGGCGTTTAGCGAAACATTTGCAGAGGCAATGCGGCAGGGATTGAGAGTAGTTGCCCATGCTGGGGAGGCAGTGGGACCAGAAAGCATTTGGAGTGCGCTGGAGCATTTGAAGATTGAGCGCATTGGGCACGGTATTCGCTGTTTAGAAGACGATGCGTTGGTACAAAAATTGCGTGATCTACAAATCCCATTAGAAGTATCCCCTCAAAGCAATTACTGTCTGGGAATTGTCGATCGCCATCAACCTCACCCAATCCGACAACTGGTGGATGAGGGATTGTATTGCACATTGAACTCGGATGATCCTCTCATGTTCAACACAAACCTGGTGAATGAATATCTCATTCTGGCTGAACAAGGATTCTCCTGGAACGAACTCTGGCAGGTAAATTTGAATACGTTGGAAGCAAGCTTTTTACCTGAATTAGAAAAAACCACCTATCGTCAGGAGTGGGAAGCGTTTCTGAGCAATTGTGTTAGCAATTTCAGTTGGGTAGAACCATCTTGAAGGCTTCAAACAGCATCTTGCAGCCTTATCCCTGAGGTGACGCTCCATCAAGCCATAACAGGTTGGAGGGCAAGTTGGAGAGCGATCGCCACCAGCGGTTGGACATCGCCTCGTGTTCCGATCGTGGATAACAAGATACGCATCTTTTTTTCTGGATTTGAGTCAGGGTAAGTGAGATTTTCTACACCCAATGTGCACGCATCGTCTTCAAATATTCAACAGCCGCTTCCTCAGCCGCTGCATGATAGGTAATTGCCGCTGAACGGAGCGATCGATAAAGTTCGATGCACCGTTCCAATGCCAGATAACAACTCTCTCGATCATGCAAAGCGATCGTGCTTTCAAGGGCTTCAGCGAGGGTCGGTGCCAGCTGCTCAATCTTCCGAACCCCACTCGGTTTGCATCCTGCTTGCAGGAGTCCTAGAGGACCCAGAACCGTGCTCCGCAGATAGGAAATGAAGTCTAGCGCTTCAAACAATTCTCCCCGCGCAATCTTGCCAGCTCCATAGTGAATCCAAATCCAGAATCGATCCTCGATCCACTGTTCATTGGGCAAGGGATACCGACCAGTACTAGCCGCATAAGCCTGTGATAAGCGATCGTCGCGCTCCCACAGAATGACTGGCTCATCGACTCGCGTTTGGGCATCATGAATGGACAAAAACTTGAGATCAACATGCAGGAGCGGTGAGCCATACAGGCAGATCAAGACCCGTGGCTCACCGACATGCTCACCTGTAAACGACGCTAATAACTCTCCCAGGGATGCAGCAATGCTCTGTCGTTCCGACATCACTTGTACAACGCTCTCATGCTCCACGGCGATAATCAAATCGAGATCACTGAACTCATCCATCGAGTTCTCTGCCCAAGAACCTGTTGCTGCTACCCCCACCAATCGCGGGTCTGCTGCAAAATGGGGTAAGGCTCTGCTGATGAATAGTTGATGAGTGGTCAGTGCAGTCGTTGGAACGTCCATAGGTACTACCATGACTCTGGATACTCAGCGTGGGTTGGCAGTCCGCCGCTGGCACAACCCCATGGCACTCTGGATGCCCAGAAGATGTGATCGCTCGGAGTGATCAGTGGGGCTGTATCTAACGAACCAGCCGGAATCGTCATGATCTTGCCATCGCGCGTGAGTCGTGGCACCGGGCATCCGCAATGACTGCAAAACCATTTGCCGAAGTGTTGTGCGGTAGGAAGATCATACCGGGCGATCGCTTCTTCCCCTGAAAGCCAGCGGAACTGGTTGGGTTCAACGGTTAAATTGGTGGCGTGACCTGTGCCCGTGGCTTTGCGGCACCGTGAGCAGTGGCAATGCACCATTTTCTGGAAGGGTGGGTTCACCTCAAAGGTCACCGTTCCGCACAGGCAACCACCGTGAATGTTGGACTGACTCATCTGCTCTCTCCGATCGCCTCAATTCTGCTTCAACCGCCGCACATCACTTTTCGGACTGAATCAGCATGCAAATAGCTGATTAGCTCACTGACACATCCTTAATATTTCCCATACCAAACATAACTCCTCGCGGACTGCCCTACACCGCCAACCGTCGATCGCCATACCACTGGCTCAATTCCCGCTCAATCTCATTCAGGATAGCGATCGCCTCCCCAATCGATTCTGCATCAGCTGCCAATAACGCAAACACTGACTCAACCCGTTGTTGATAGTCCAGAGGACAAAGCGTAAAGCCATTCGCAAGTGCCACAGCACCCTTCTCATTCAGCAGGTACACCTCATTCAATGTAAAGAGTACCTGATTCATACACACCACACTGCGAAAACAACAGCCTGCGGCATAGGCAACATCACCTCGTGCAACTGCTTTCTAAGCAACTACCAGCGAGAAACTGATTTCCCAAGCAAACTTGTCAATCGTTGCTTGCTTCAGCTTTGGAGGTAGGTAAATAGATAAATGATTTTGTGATCTATTGAAACTAAATGAGCTGAAACAGGTCATTCCATGGGCATTTTTTTGGGTTTGTGTGGCACCAAAATTTGACTTATTGACTTGAATGCCACACAGTTTAGATCACGATATAAATTGTGTTCTTTAAATGCAATAACAAAAGAGCGATCGCCTATCGATGTAGGGCGAAGCATTCGGTAGATAATCCTTGACAAATGACGAAAAATCATGGTTCGAATGCTTCGCCCCTACGACTTGCTGGTAAACTTTTTCTAGAAATTGCCTTAGTTCTGGATGTAACGCCTTTAGAGAGCATTCCAACACAGGTATTAAGGAGATTTCTGCCCAAGAAAATACCTGAATTCCCACGTTTCGACTTCGCTCAATGCCCAGAGTTTGTGGGCTGAGCGAAGTCGAAACCCAGATCAAAGGGTAGATTTATTGCTAGAAATCTCCTAAAGGAAAGCGAGTTACGAGAGGCGCACCCCATTTGGAATTGCTATAGACTTTTGCAGCACAAAAAACTGAACCCTATCCCCTGGAAAAAGGCAATAGGGTTCAGCTCAATCGCCCGTAAACTCTTGGTGGAGTACGTACGCTAAACTTACACTAAAAAATCATTTGGCGCTCCAGCCAATTAGAAAATAGAGAGAAACCCCATTCTTCAATCCTTAGGATCACCAATTAATTAAAACCCGGAAGTTTATTTTTGGAAGCGCGGCGGAGCCGCGCTTCCAAAAATAAATCTTCGGTTTTATTAAATCCACGATCCTTACGATCACGCTAATGTGTCTTCCTATTCGGTCAGCGTAAACTGAGTTGCCATTGCTGACGCCTGATTTAGCAAAGATTGATCGATCGATGTGTAATACGCAGCATGATGAGCGATCGCCTCTACCACTTTTGCCAAGTCCGCATTCCCCGCTCGCGCCCCCAAGCCATTAATCGAGCATTCAATTTGCCGTGCGCCTACATTCAGAGCTGCCAATGAATTGGCGATCGCCACTCCCTGATCATCATGACAATGAACCGCCAGGGTTGCCTGATCTATATTCGGCACACGATGCATCACCGTAGCAATCAGATCTGAAAATTCGGTGGGTGAAGCAACACCCATGCTGTCAGGAATGGCGATTGTCGTCGCACCGTGTTTAATTGCTGTTTCAACGGCTTTGCAAACCACATCGGGATGACTGCGCGTAGCATCAAACGCCGACCATTCCACATCACCACAGTACTTTCTTGCCAGAGTCATACTATTTTGAATTGTTTCGTATAGCTCGGACTCCGTCCTATTGGCTGGCAGACGAACAGAGGTATAAACGTTAATCCGTCCCCGAATAGCGGGTTTGAGTGCGATCGCAACGGCGGCAATTTCATCAGGCTGACTACTTGCCAAACCACAAATGATGGATCGTTTCACATGCTGAGCAATCTGGGAAATTTCATCACTATCTTTGGGAAAGACACCGGGATAGCCGACCTCAATGACATCCACTGACATCTGATCTAAAAGCATCGCAAAGCGCAACTTTTGCTCAACAGTGAGTTTACGTTCCAGGGCAAGTTCTCCATCGCGCAAGGTCGTATCAAAGATCGTAATTTTAACGCTGGGGCTACCGTCATTCATCGCGATCAACCGCTCTCCTGCTCCACTATTCAAAATTTTCCCGTAGCGTCTTTCAATGAATCAATTCGGGAACTGTCTGTTTGAGAATGTCTAAAAAGGCATAGACGGCAGGGGGATGCAACGCATCTGCCAGGACAGCAACCCCAATCAATCGCACCAACGTCGGAGTTAACTGACAAACTTGCACATTGCTTGGAATCGGTTCTGCTGCCAGTCGTGGCAAGATGGTAACGCCCAACCCTTGCGCCACCAATCGGACGATTGCTGCATCTGTATCTACTTCATAGGCAATCTTCAAGTGATAACCACACGCTTGAGCATACTCATAGACTTGCCGCATCATCATATTATCCCGTGGAGGCATAATCATCGGCTGAGCCATAACGGTTTCCCAGGTCAAGGGTGCAGTCGCTTTCAGTTTAAACGTTGCGGGCAGCAATGCAATATATTCATCGCGCAACACCTCCCAGGCTTCCAGATCTTCAGCCGCTGGCATAAAGGTAAAGCCAATATCGACCCGTCCTTCTCGCAACGCTTGTTCGACCTGGGGATAGTCGTCATATTCGGAAAGGCTAACGGCGATCGCCGGAAAGCAGCGATGGAATTCTGCCACGACATCGGGCAAGACATGGGTAGCAATACTGCGGAACGAGGCAATTCTCACTTGCCCACCCTGCAACCCTCGTGCTGATTCAGCAGCTCTGGTGATGGCATCCGTTTGCATCACCACTTCCCGCGCATGTTTGACGACTTGCTGACCTACGGGCGTGAGATGAGCACCATAGCGCCCCCGAATAAACAACACCACTCCCAAATGGTCTTCTAATGCTGCGATCGCATGACTCACAGCTGATTGCGATATTTCTAGTTGCAATGCTGCTTCTGTAAAATTCTCGTAGTCTGCCACTGCCACCAAAATTCGTAGCTGCGATAGTTTCATCTGATTTTGAGAATTAACTTTCACAGTGCGTCGTTATCTCGCTCCAGTTCAGACAGGGGGCATTGCTTAATAGCGGTATGAATTTGAACGTGAAACCAAAGGTTTCACGTTCAAATTCATACCCAAAATCAGCAACGCCGTTCAGACAGGGTGGTCATTGACGATTGGCAAGGACAGCAGAAACGCCCATCCCACCAGCGTATGTTTAAGAAAACGGTTGGCAACCCTTAACTATCTCTTTCCCAAAACAGGTGACCATCTAACATTCATTCCATCAAACCTACTCATGGAAGCGATGAGCGCTAGTTTTTGTAGTTTACGCTACAGTTTTTTAGACTGAACGTATTAAACAAAAACGAGACGCATCTATGAAAACTCAACTCAACTGGAATGGGTATCAACAGACCCCTTCTTCCTTAGCTTCAACTTTACAGACTAAACGACATCAGTTAGGTAGCACATTAAACAACTGGTGGCAAAGTTTACTCGCCTATTCTAGTGCGTCCTCTGAACCCCATGTTTGGCAGACGGAAGATAGTACAGGTCAACTCGTTTGGAATGCTTACGATCCCCTCAGACGGCAGTTGATTGAACGGGTTTCTACCCAGGAAATGTTGATCTGGTTAGAAGAACGTCATTATCAAAATAGTTGATCGTGATCGATTTACCTTAATGGATCTATGTTTACTAAACCCCCAGTTGTGTGAGGACGCGGCGGAGCCGCGTCCTCACACAACTGGGGGTTTAGGCATTGCTGATCACTCAGGATGCAGAGGCTGTCCCAAAACCGCCACCGCCTGGCGTTTCAATCACAAACACATCACCGGGTTCCATGGCAACAGCGGCTTTACTGCCCAATAGTTCGGCGCTGCCATTGGCGCGATCGACCCAGTTACGACCTGTGGCTCCCGACGCACCGCCATTCAATCCAAACGGTGGAACAGTGCGGTGGTTCGAGAGAATGGCTGCTGTCATGGCTTCCCGAAACCGAATACGGCGAATCACACCATTACCGCCCCGATGCAAGCCCTGACCACCCGTATTGGCACGAATGGCAAACTGTTCTAGCAGCACTGGAAAGCGCCATTCTAAAACTTCTGGATCCGTCAGACGGGAGTTCGTCATGTGAGTATGTACAGCATCGGTGCCATCAAACGTCGCACCTGCGCCAGAGCCACCGCAAATCGTTTCGTAGTATTGATACGTGTGATTGCCGAAGGTGACATTGTTCATTGTCCCCTGAGACGCTGCCATTGTCCCCAAGGCTCCATACAGCGCATCGGTCACAACCTGGGAGGTTTCAACATTGCCTGCCACGACTGCCGCAGGATACTGAGGATTGAGCATACAGCCCTGTGGAATGACGATTTCTAAGGGTTTGAGACAACCCGCATTCAAGGGGATATCATCATCGATTAAGCTGCGAAAGACATAGAGTACGGCAGCTTTGCAAACTGCGATAGGCGCATTAAAGTTGTTGGGTTGCTGCGGTGATGTGCCGGTGAAATCAATGGTTGCGGTGCGATCGCCTCGATTAATCGTCACTGTGACAGCAATTTGGCTGCCATCATCCACCCCATAGGTAAAATGACCGTCATTCAACACATCAATCACCCGTTGCACCGCTGCTTCAGCATGGTTTTGAACGTGCTTCATATAAGCTTGCACCCTATCTAACCCGAAATGTGCCACCATTTTATGGAGTTCCTGCACCCCCTTTTCATTAGCGGCAATTTGGGCTTTTAGGTCTGCGATATTCTGAACTGGATTCCGGACTGGATACTCACCACTGGTTAACAGTTCGAGTAATTCTTTTTCTCGGAAATGACCTTGATCAATCAGAAGGAAGGTGTTGATCAGAATTCCCTCCTGAGTGATGCTAGTGCTGTCGGGCGGCATAGAACCGGGAGTGATGCCCCCAATATCCGCATGATGACCGCGAGAGGCAACATAGAAGAGGGGGCTAAGGGAGGACGGGGCTGTATCCAACTCGCGATCGCCAAACACGGGCGTAATCACGGTGATATCCGGTAAGTGAGTACCACCATTGTAGGGATTGTTGAGCACATAGACATCGCCGGGTTTAATCGTGTGACCCCGATCTGTAATCAGGGATTGAACGCTTTCACTCATCGAGCCTAAGTGAACTGGAATGTGCGGCGCATTGGCTACTAACTGTCCACCCTGATCGAAGATGGCGCAGGAAAAATCAAGCCGCTCTTTGATGTTGACCGAGTAACTGGTATTTTGCAGCGTAAAGCCCATCTGCTCTGCGATCGCCATAAACAGATGATTAAAGATTTCCAGCAACACGGGGTCTGGGGATGCCTGTAATGGCTGTATGGACGCGGCGATCGCCTCCTGCTGATTCACGCCTGACTTTTTCAGCAGCAAATGATTCCGTTCTGTCAATTCTGCTTGCCACCCTGGTTCAATCACATTAGTACCCGTCGGTTCAATGATCAAAGCAGGTCCAGAAATGATGTCTCCCGGTAAAAGTGCCTCTCGGTCAAACACAGGCGTTTCCTGCCAGTGGTCAAACACATACATCTGCACAGTTGCAGTCGGCAGCAGGGGCACGGTTCGCGGCGCTTTGAGCATGGGTTCTTCAGGGGCATCGGCAGGAGCAATTGACTCCACTGAGATAGCTTCCACAATCAACGGTTTGTTTTGGGCAATAAAGCCATAGCGCTGGTAATGGGCTGCTTCAAACTGCATCACCATGTCAGGAATGCTGCCAAAGTTCACCATTAAAGCAGAATCGGTGCCTTGATAACGCAAATGAACTCGCTTGAGTACCTGAACCTCAGACGTTGACACACCCTGCTGGCGTAACTCTACTTCACCACTAGTTTGTAACGCCTGCAACTGCTGTTGCAATTCAGCCAACAATTCATCAGCTAAGACCGCTTCGATCGCCCGTTCCTGCATGACGCTCTGGTTTGCCAGACCCATACCATAGGCAGAGAGAACGCCTGCATAGGGGTGCAGAAAGACCTGCGTAATCCCCAGTGAATCCGCGATCGCACAGGCATGTTGTCCCCCGGCTCCGCCAAAACAGCAGAGCGTGTATTCCGTCACGTCATACCCCCGCTGAACGGATATTTTCTTGATCGCGCTTGCCATTTTTTCAACCGCGATGGTCAAAAACCCCTGGGCAACTTGTTCGGGCGATCGCGCCTGCCCGGTGACCAATTGAATCTGATCTGCCAGGTCTGCAAACTGTTGCCGTACACCTTCCTGATCCAGGGGCAAATTGCCATCCATGCCAAACACGTGCGGGAAAAATTCCGGTTGAATGCGACCCAGCATCACGTTGCAATCGGTAACCGCTAACGGTCCACCCTTGCGATAGCAGGCAGGACCAGGGTTTGCCCCCGCAGATTCCGGTCCTACCCGATAGCGCGAGCCATCAAAGCTAAGGATTGAACCACCCCCCGCCGCAACAGTATGAATCGACATCATCGGCGATCGCAACCGCACGCCTGCCACCTCAGTTTCAAAGGTGCGCTCGTACTCGCCCGCATAGTGCGCCACATCCGTAGACGTACCGCCCATATCAAAACTAATAATGTTGTCGATGCCTGCCATCTTGCTCGTCTGCACGGCTCCAACAATGCCCCCTGCCGGTCCCGAAAGAATGCTGTCTTTCCCCTGAAACGATCGGGCATTCGTCAATCCACCATTGGATTGCATGAACATCAGCCGCAGCGATTCTGTTGTCTCCTCGGCTGGCTCAATCCCGGTTAATTCCTGGCTCACCTGCTCCACATACCGCCGCAAAATTGGAGATAAATAGGCATCCACAACCGTCGTATCTCCCCGGCTAATCAGTTTCATCAGCGGACTGACGTGATGGGAAACTGAAATTTGACTGAAGCCAATTTCAGCGGCGATCGCCGCGACCTGCTGTTCGTGATCTGAATACCGATAGCCATGCATCAACGCGATCGCACACGCACGAAACCCATCTTCATAGGCTGCCTGCAATTCAGTTCGGACTGCTTCCTGATGCAACGGGATCAGTTCCTCTCCCTCAGCGCTGTACCGCTCTACAACTTCAATCACCCGCTCATACAACATCTCAGGCAGAACAATGTGGCGAGCAAAGATATTCGGGCGGTTCTGATAACCAATGCGCAAAGCATCGCGAAATCCCTGGGTGATTAAGAGAACAACGCGATCGCCCTTACGTTCCAGCAACGCATTGGTCGCCACCGTTGTACCCATTTTGATGGCAGCAATCTGCTCAACTGGAATCGGATCATCATCAGCCAATCCCAAAATCTCTCGAATTCCCTGAACAGAGGCATCCCGATAGCGCTCAGGATTCTCAGATAGCAGCTTGTGCACCGTCAAACGTCCATCCGGGCGACGCGCCACGATATCGGTAAAGGTACCGCCGCGATCGATCCAAAATTGCCAGCGAGTATCGGTTGCGTTCATCATCTGCCTCATTCCGGTAAGATGCCTCGACTATAGACAGCCCTTACTATATTTTCAATACTTAATTAATTAACTGAGTATATTATCAGTGATATATAAAAACCCCTAAGGGTTTGTGAGAACCTCCATCTCCCATAGGACTGCTATATCAGCTCCTTATATCCACCCCTATGAATCTCCTCTATCTCAGCACAATTGAATTGCGTCAGGTGTGCTACTTCCTCGCCGTTGCTGCCGCAGGCAACAATTTCAGCAAAGCTGCCGAGTATTTACAGATTGACCAACCGCCCCTGAGCCAGCGTATCCGCGCCCTGGAAAAGAAGCTGAAGGTTGAATTGTTCGATCGCACACGACGCCCGCTGCAACTGACCGCAGCCGGAACTATTTTTTTAGCAGATGCCCAACGAGCATTAGCCACACTGGATCAAGCCATTACCCAGGCACAACGGGCAGGGCGAGGTGACATTGGTTCGCTGTCCGTTGGCATTGCCAGTTCGATTGCCAATACAATTCTGCCGGATATCTTGCGTCTGTTTTATGAACGGTTTCCAGATGTCGAGCTAGAACTGCGAGAACTGACTGCCGACCAACAACTGCAAGCATTGCGCGATCGTCATTTAGACGTTGGCTTTGAAGTCATCCCGGAAGCCTCTGATCAAGAGAGTTACGTGATCAGTGCCCCGATTGTAGAAGAGTCCCTCGTCGTTGCCCTACCAGAAAACCATCCTCTCGCCGCTCAAACACAGATCCCATTAACCGCTTTAGCCAATGAATCGCTGATTCTACCGGCGATCGCCGCATTTCCCTTTTACCAAAAATTCATTCATTGCTGTGAGCAAGCAGGGTTTCAACCCAACATTGTCCAAAATGTTAAAGCAACCTGGATGCTAACCCTATTGAGCCTGGTCATCGCTGGAGTGGGTATTGCCATCCTGCCAGACAATGTTCAGAATCTTCAGCGCCAAGGAGTTGTCTATCGAGCCATTCAAGCAACTAACCTGACTCGCCAAATCTCCGTCATGTGGCGCAGCGATAACCCTTCGATCGTCTTACGCGAATTCTTGCAGGTGGTTCAGGTTATATCGGGGAAAACGATTCTATTTGATCCCTGAGCTTGCGGTTTATTGAATCTACAAATTTAGTAATGCAGCATCAGCTTAAAGGCTACGATGCCCTAAAAAAGGATATTCACTGATTTTGTATGGCACTAAATTTATAATTTAAAGTTTTAGTGCCACACAAACCCCAATTCATGCAATTGTGCATCAGATCTTCATGGGATAGTTGCTGTCCAACTGTTGTTTTCTAATGTGGAGCGATCGCCAATGAAACAGTTTCAGGATGTAATGAATCTGTCTGCCATGAAAGAGGATTGTTATGGATGTATTGCTGAATCTGGTGCAATGATGTTGGATTACGAATGATGTATTCCTAATAATTTCGTTGCCAAACCGTTCTGCCTGTGCTGCGAGTTCTCTGATTGATTTTACGGGTTGAAATGGATTTAAAGTTCTGGACAATTGCTCCAATTGATTTGGGTTGGGTGCCGCAGTCTGGTAGGGGCGAAGCAGTTGCATTGAGGGTATTAGAAAAGGATAGTTCTCCTGGTGCAACTGCTTCACCCCTACAGGGGTAACATCTTTCTCAGAAATTTCCTCAGTCGGGGCAGAGCTGCTTCAGACCGAACCTATTCCTCTTTCTAGAAAAAATACTGTAATTTAGGTCATGACGAGTTTGTTACGCTAAACTTACACTAAAAATTGGTCTGCCTTGGATTCGACTCACTCGGCTTGAAAGCCTTACTCAGCAAGCGCCCCACAACACCGTCCTGAGTAGTGGCATTTAATTTATGTAATGATTTTTTGTTGCACGGGCAACGCCCGTGCAACAAAAAATCATTACATAAATTAATCCGCGCAGCGCTATAAACAGAAGTAATTACATACCTCATCGTTGGGAGGTACGCGCCGAATGTGCCTACCTCCCAACGATGGGAATAGGATTTTTGTGGGTGCTAATTTGTAACGATGGCTTCGAGTTGATGCAGCAATTGTTCAAGTTGTTGGGTTTTTTCTGGATTGTTCCAAAGCTTTTTATTTTTCTTGGCTTGTTGAACTACTTGAGATAAACGCTCTTTGAGATGAAGGGGTGCAGATTTCTCTTTGCTGTTGCTGCCCAACTCTTTCACTCGTTGTTTAATTTCAGATAAGCTCAACGCCTGGTTTACTACTTCATTGAGTAATTGCTGCCTGGTGTCTGAGTCTTTGATACTGGCGAGCATAATTCCTTTGGTGTAGTGAATTTTTCCTTTACGAATGCCGTCTAAAATTTCGGATGGTTTTTTCAGCAGAGGTAATCGGGTGGCAACAAACGATTGCCAGGTAATCCGTCCGAACGAGTCGAAAACGTGTTTAACAAGTTCTGCTTCCTGGCTAACCAAAACGTTTTGGTTAGTTGTGCCCTTAGCTGCATTGTTCATGCGATAGAGGAAGCTGACAACTTCCTCGGTATTGAGTCTGAGCTGAATTTCAAGCAACCGTAGGGTGTTATCCAGTTCTTCTAAAGCACTAAAGTCTCGACGGTTGGCGTTTTCGGAAATGGCAGCATGGAACGCTGTGCGGTTATCCCAGTCAAAGGTTTTCGCTGGAACCGTCTCAAGTCCTAAGATTCCGGCAGCTTTTAATCGGCGCAGACCGGCAACTAGCTCATACTTGCCCGTTTCTGTCGGATGAGGACGGAGCCATAGGGGTGAACGAATGCCGTTGGGCTGAATATCATTCTTTGCCCATTGTTCTAGCTCTTCTGGGTCGTAATAGTGGCGAACGGGTTTTCTGTCCGGAACAAAGGTAAAGGAGCAAAGAATATCCTTGCAAGGGATCAACTGTTCTTTGGTTTCCTCAGCTGTCTGTGTAATTTTGCGGGTCGTCGCCTGACCAAAGACAAAACTCAATTCCTCGCTGTTGGCGATCGCATCACTTAGTTTGCGGCGTGTTGTCATGATTCTGATTCAAATAATTTCAATGCTTCTGTGAGTAGTTTGGTGTATGCATTAGCAGCCGATTTCGGTGCTTCCCCCTTCATGCGAAATACTGTGCTGCCCTGACCGGGTGCATCTTTAATGCATTGCCGATCGGGGAGAGTCGTGTTGAGTAACGGCAAAAGACCGCTTTGTAAGGCTTCTCGTGCTTCTCGTAACAGGATTGTATTGTCTTTGACGGCATTCAGATATAGCGCTGCAACTGGAAATCCATTGCGAATTTCTTTTGCCTGACGAACAAATTGCACAATTTTGCCCGTACTAGCCAGATCAATCATGGAATCTCGGCACGGAATCAGAATCAGATCTGACCGAATTAGAACGGCTTTGGTGACCTCGCTGGCATTGCCGGGACCATCGACAATAACAATGTCGTACGCTTCAGCCAGTTTGGGCAGTTCATCAAACAGAGCTTCTGGATCACTGATGACTTTGCAAGGTAACTCTAATTCCTTCAGCCAACTGGAAGAGCTTTGTTGACCGTCAGCATCAACTAAAATCGCGGAGTATCCTTTCTGGGTAAACCAATCGACCGCATGAACGGCTCCAGTCGATTTTCCTGCTCCACCTTTTTGGTTTGCAAATGCCAGAATTTTAGGTAGTTTTGTCGGTAGACTCACTACTTTTGTGGACTTTGATTTTGGCATAGGTTAAATAACCAAAATGTATGGTTTAATCGTACCACTGTTCTGAAAAACTGAACGCCCAGATTCCTGATCCAACCAGAAATAGACCCGATGCTGTGTCTACATTCAGATGTAGGGCGACAGGGAAATGTTAGACCTAGGAACGCGATCGCTACCCAATTACAGATCCCAAGAATCACCGATTAGTTAGCTGTAATTTCCTATAGCGCCTTGTATCTGGATAAATTATGGTTGCAGGTGAGAGTCACGCGGAGCGCAGTTCTCATCCCGCAACCTGGACTTCACGGTATTGAGAATTGCTATAAAAGAGTGACAGCAGAGCCGTTGCCCTTTCGAAAAAAGTCTTGATTGCATCTATGGCGCTGTGTAAGTTGATTCAGTACGGTGTTGTGGGGCGCGGAGCGCCCCACAACACCGTTTCTGTACTTAACGAACTTGTACACCACTATCCTCTTCCAGGAAGGCTGGGTTTAACCAAAACGTTTTGGTTAGCCAACGTAAAACTCTAGAGTTTAAATCAAGATCAGGCGTTGCGATCGCCACTCCTCAGTAAAAGCGCTATTTGAACCAAATTCCTCATCAGCAATTTGGCTCAGAGAGATGAACAAGAGTTCTTACAAGAGCAGGAAATAATCATGCAAGAGTCCTATATTCACGATCCATTTGCCATCGTCCGTGCCGCTCAAACCGATGCGATGAATTTTGACCTGGATAATGATGCGATTATTGCTCGACTTCAGCAATGGCAGTCAGTTTGTACGTTTCGCGTGATAGCGGCGACGGTTGATACCGTCGATATCCAGTTTGATACCTTGCCAGATGATATGGATGAATTTGTCCGATCTCTGTATGACTTCTGTCCAGATTTAGTGGATCAGGGGACGGGCTGCCTGCATGAGATGTTAGAAGAGAGTGATGAGAGTCTCTCACCTGAAATGCAGAGTTTTCTCGATGGGATCGATTTCGAAGATGAAGACTATGGGCTTGAGGTTCTCAAACGTGGGTTGCAGCAGACCAAAAGTGTTCAATTATGGTGGGATTGAGTGGATAACCCTGGAGTCTGTTTTAAAGGTAGTTTTTTCGTGCGCTTCGCGCACGAAAAAACTACCTTCTTAGCAAGTTTTAAAACTTGTCCTAGCAATTTTTAATTAAGTCAAGTACAAGTTGTTGTGTGAGAGCTGCGCGGAGCGCAGCTCTCACACAACAACCGTAATCTATCTAGTCGCGAATGATATAGACATGATGCATATATCTACGGCTGCAAAAATGGCGTTTCAGGGTGTGCAGGTACTCACGCCAACGGGGTGGTTGCCGGATGCAACGGTATTCGTAGAAGACGGACGTTTTGCTGCGATTGATCAACGCAGTATCCCCCGTGGGTGGGTTGCCATCGATGCTACGAGATTGTCGATGCTACCCGGAATAGTGGATATTCATGGGGATGCGTTTGAGCGAATGATTTGTCCCCGTCCGGGGGTAAGTTTGCCCTTACCAATGGCGATCGCCGAAAACGAACATAACTTATTGGGCTGCGGCATCACTACGTTTTACTACTCCATCACGGATTCATTTGAACCGGGGTTGCGCAGTCGAGAGACAGCCCGCCAAATTATCCAATTTGTTTTAGAAACAGGTCGAGAGCAGTTACGCGTTGATAACCGTATCCACATTCGCCATGAACAAGCCAATACAGCTGACTATGACGAGTTAGAGCAGTGGCTGGAAACGGGAAAGGTTCATCTGTTGTCGCTGAATAACCATTTGCCGCCCACAACTGATGAGGCAACCCTGGTACGCCATACGAAAGGACTGCGGCAACGCCTCAAACTTTCTGAGACAGAGATTCGTACCTTGATTGAGGCAGCGATGAGTCGTCAAGTGGAGGGCTTACACCAGACTGAGCAACTGATCCAAAAAGCCCATCAAATTGGGATTCCCGTTGCGTCTCACGATGATGATTCAGATGCGGATGTGGCATTGAGTGCCCGTCGCAAGGTCGCGATCGCTGAATTTCCTGCCTCTATACCATTAGCTATTCAATCGCGTGCCTATGGTGCTGCCGTGTTGATGGGTGCGCCCAATTTGGTGCGAGGTGGATCACACATGGGGTATATGGGGGTGGCTGAAGCGGTCGCTGCTGGCGTGTTGGATTGTCTTTGCTCCGATTATCATTACCCTTCTCTGTTTCATGCCCCCTTTAAGTTGGCAGAATTGGGACTGATGCCGTTTGAGTCAGCCTGGAAGTTAGTCTCGACCCATCCGGCAGCCGCCGCAGGCATTGGCGATCGCAAAGGTGCCATTGCTGTTGGATTGGATGCAGATTTTTTGTTGGTTAAACCCGATCGCTCCTTATCGTCAGCGATCGCGGCAGTCTATATCAACGGTCAAGAAGTCGCTCGCTATGCCTAGCTCATTTATCGTTTATGCTTGTCCGATAGGGGAGTTAGCGATACAATTGCAGACTTACTTTGCCCAAAGCCTGAAACTCTGCGGTCGGAATGCAGCCCACAACTACATGCCCCACTGCTCGTTGACTGGATTTTTCCAAGACCAAGACTCTGCGATTTCGCTATATCTAGAGGCGATCGCGATCGCCCTGCACCAGTCGCCGCCTTGTCCTCAACCCGTGATGGCGATCTCAGGCATGACCTTTCGTTCAGATTGGCACGGCTTAGAACTTCAGTCAGATTGGTTGATTCAGTTGATGAGGGATGTTGCCCAACAGGCGATGTCGCCCAGCCGGATAACACCGTTGCGATTAAAACCCTGGCTGCATCTCAGTCTGGCATACGAGTTTTCTCCAGACCAGGCTCCCATGCTGCGGCAACTGGCTCAAACCTCTATCAATCTGGAGTCTGCGGTGGCTTGGGAATTGCGATTTTATCAACGGCATCTAGACCATCGCTGGACGTGCCATCGCTCTTGGTCTCTCACTCCTAACCCATCCTCAGGTCGTGACATCTATGCACCCAACTCTCAACCAGATTATTGATATTCTTTCTACCAAAGGCAAGGCGCAATATGGGCGTGAAGCGGTTAGTCAGCTCGATCATGCGTTGCAATGTGCTGCCCTTGCCGAAGCTGCACACTGTAGTCGTGAACTGATTGTTGCCTGCCTGCTCCATGACCTGGGGCATTTGGTGCATACGTTAGGTGACGATGTTGTCGATCGCGGATTGGACGATCGCCATGAGCAACGAGCAATGCCTTTTTTACAAGTGCTGTTTAGCCCCGCAGTTACCGAACCGATTCGTCTGCATGTCCAGGCAAAACGCTATCTTTGCAGAGTTAACCCAACCTATTGGGCATCCCTTTCACCTGCATCCCAGCGAAGCCTAGAACTTCAGGGGGGTGCGTTTGAGCAAGCGGCGGCTGAGCAATTTATCCGGCACCCCTATGCTGAAGATGCTGTACAACTCAGACGTTGGGACGATCTCGCTAAAGTTGCCAATCTCCAGACCCCGACCCTCCACCATTTTGCCGATCTCCTACACAGTACTTGTTGAATGACACACTTGTTGAATGACACGAATGGAGGGTGGCAAATTGTCCAAGACCGCTTGGACGATTCATCTACCCCGTCAAGCTATAGTGCCATCACTTCACCTTCAAATTCATACTTAAAACTGCCAACGCTTACTGAAACGGGATTGGATGAACCGCCAGATCGTCTAGTACAGCAAAACGAAAGTTTTGTAAGGGGTGAGGGGGTGGAACCCCTTCTTGGGGGCGAAGCCCCCAACCCCCCATGTTGCAAAATTTGGTGTCTGCAACACTAGTCATTGAGATCTGAGCGATCGCCGATCGCTTGGACTGACACTGTGTTCAGTTCCATTTCCAAGCGCTCAATGCTGGGCAAACTTTCTTGCAACGGTTCGGGTAACGTATCTTTGAGTCGATAAGTGGCAACACCGACAGGGTGCTGAATGTACCGCAACGCATATTCCACCGTTGCTTTGTTTTTCGACTTGCATAGCACAATGCCAATGGTGGGATTATCCATTTCACTGCGCAGCAAGTCATCTACCGCCGCAATATAAAAGCTCATTTTGCCAGAAAATTCGGGTTCAAACTCGACCATTTTTAGATCGATCACCACGTAACAGTGCAGTTTGACATGGTAAAAAAGTAAGTCAAGTTTATAGTCTTTCCCTCCAACTTCGAGTGCATATTGACTGCCCAAAAAAGAGAAACCAACGCCCAGTTCCAACAAAAAATCTCGGATGTGATCTACCAATGCTCGTTCGAAGTCTCGTTCTTGAGCCGATTCTGCCAGTTCTAAAAATTCAAAATTGTAAGGACTTTTTAGGATCTGGTGAGCCAGGTCAGACTGGCTTTGTGGTAAGGTATGGTTAAAATTATTAACAGCATTGCCCACCCGTTGATATAAGCCACTTTCGATCTGGTGAACCAGGGCACTGCGGCTCCAACCTTGCTCGATGGTCTTTTGGGCATACCATAGCCGTTCGTCATTGACCTTTAGCTTATCGAGCAAGGCAATGTTGTGATACCAGGTGATTTGTCCCATGACAGCTTGAATCACGGTTTCATCGGGAAATGCCTGGGCAAAGGCCCGCATATACAGCAAATTAGACCGGGAAAAGCCCTTCATGTCAGGAAAAGCGTGTTTCAAATCGGTAGATAGCCGCTGAATCACCTTGGCTCCCCACCCCTCTTGCTGCTGCTTGGCAAGAATGGCTCGTCCAATCTTCCAATACAGCGTCACGAGTTCCCGATTGACGGCGGTTGCGGCGCGCAGTTGGGCGCTCTGAATCCAGGTTTTCAGGTCATCTAAAAACTGACGATAGCTATCTGACGATAGATTGCTTGCCATTGCTTTTACAAAGCAGTCCAGAGAGCGTTTGCTAGAGTCTATTTTAAAAGTTGGTTTTTCGTGTGCGAAGCGCACGAAAAACCAACCCTCTTCGCGAGTTTTAAAACACGCCCTAGCGTTTGCTAGTTTTTACTATAACGGCGAATCGTCCAAGATCGCTTGGACGATTTACTATAGCAATTCTCAAGGCATGGCTGAATATAGCAATATGCAGGTTGATTAAGTACAGGGGGTGCAGGGGGCACCGCCCCCTGCGTGGGGGTGGAACCCCCACACCCCGTACTCAACCCAAGTGGGTACCGCTATATGGGAATGAATGGTGAGCGATGGCAAGAGTATGGCTTTCCAAAAATAATCTGGTTCTAGCCAAGCGCGAAGCGCTATGTTTACGGTTGAATGCTCTGCTGCCACAGTCTTTCTAGATTTGCAACACGTTTTCTCAGTTGGGCAGATTGGTAGAGGCGATAGCGATGGCGTAATACAATCCCCAGGTGCATGATGATGGGCAGCAAAAAACAGCCCAGCAAAAGAATGGAAATGGTCAGGTGGACAAGGGTGCTGTAGCGATTGGGAACTAAAGAGGATTCAGCCGTCGTAGGCAGATTCGGGAGTAGACAATTTTCGGATGAAACAGGTTGTGAAGGGTCTGAAATAGTCGTCAGGGCTAAATCAGAATAGGGTTCGCCTAAAAGAGCAGGCATCGGTGCGATCGCCATGTCTGGATTGATGGTTGGATGGATAACATGCAAATGGTTAAACCAGATCAACCCATAAAATAACAGGGACGGTGTCAGCACAATCAGGACAATACAACAGGTCAGCAAACATTCGGTGAGTTTAGACTTCATCATGTCTCTCACTGATAGGGTTTATTTATAGCGCTGTGCAGGTTGATTCAGTACGGTGTTGTGGGGCGCGGAGCGCCCCACAACACCGTTTCTGTACTTAACGAACTTGCACACTCCTATAGAGCCGTAATCTTAGGAACTGGCGTGAAAATAAAATACCTGGGGTGCGTTACGGCGATCGCCTAACACACCCTACAAAGGGGACATGTTTGAGGTATGAATTAGAGAGGCAACCTCATGGTTGCCTCTCTAATTCATACCAAGCTGCATTAATGCCTAAAATAGCGTCAGGATGTAGAGTAGCGAGAATAAAATAATCCAAATAATATCGACAAAGTGCCAGTAGATTTCTGCCATCTCGACCCCAACATGCTTGGCATGGGAATAGTGACCTTCACGCCGCGATCGCCAGACCACGCCTAAGATCAGCAGCAATCCGACAAACACATGGAGTCCATGAAACCCGGTCATGAGATAAAAGCAGTTAGAAAAAACGTTGGTAGTTAGCCCATACCCCAAGGTCAGATATTCATAGACCTGACCTGCCAGGAATATCGCTCCCATGAGCGCGGTGATCAGATACCAGCGGCGTAACCCAGCAATATCATTCTTTTTAATCGCCGTGTCTCCCAGATGAATCACAAAACTACTGGAGACCAGAATGATAGTGTTGATACTGGGCACTAAAAGTTCAACCTCAGTTCCCTGCGGTGGCCATTCTAACGCTCCACCTCGAAGGAATAAGTACGTGGCAAAGAAGCCACCAAACATTAACGACTCAGATGCCAGAAACGTTAGCAAACCCCAGACCCGTAAGTCGGGATGTTCATCATGATGGGCGATCGCCGTTGGCTCAGAAACAGAAGGGGATGTGGTGGTCATAGGTCGAGATTCAAGAGTGAATGATGAAGGGTGAAGGGTGAAGGGAATATGTTGAACCGCTACGCAGAGCGTAGCGGTTCAACACATCATCAAGCTTCAACGGATTCCGGAACCATGCCGTAGTCGTAGGGTCCGTGGGTGACAACGGGAAGGATTTCCCAATTTTCAACCAGGGGAGGAGAACTGGTTGTCCATTCCAGAGTCAGAGCGTTCCATGGATTATCGGATGCTTTGACGCCACCCATCCAACTCCAGACCGCGTTGATGGCAAAGGGAATAACGGAGGCGGCTAAGACAAAGGCACCAATGGTGCAAATCTGATTGATAGAGGTGAATTGGGGATCGTACATGGCAACCCGGCGAGGCATTCCTTGCAAGCCCAATTCGTGCATTGGCAGAAAGGTTAGGTGAGTGCCGATAAACGTTAAGACAAAATGAATGCGTCCCAGAGGTTCATTCATCATGCGTCCGGTCATCTTAGGAAACCAGTGATAAATACCGGAATAAATCCCAAATACAGATCCACCAAATAGCACGTAGTGAAAGTGTCCGACGACGTAGTAAGTATCGTGAACGTGGAGATCAAAGGGCGCAGTGCCTAACGTAATGCCACCCAATCCGCCCATGACAAACATCGACAGCAAGCCGATCGCAAATAGCATGGCACTGGTAAAGCGAATTTTGCCACCCCACAAAGTTGCCACCCATCCAAAGATTTTTACCCCTGTCGGTACTGCCACAATTAAGGTGGAAATGGTGAAGAAAATTCGCATCCAGGGGGGAGTGCCGCTGGTGAACATGTGATGCACCCAGACGAATAAGCCGACTACACAAATGGCGAGGCTGGAATAGGCGATCGCTTTGTACCCAAAAATCGGCTTGCGTGCATGAACCGGGATGACTTCAGACATAATGCCAAAAATTGGCAAAATCATCAGATACACGGCTGGATGGGAATAAAACCAGAATAAGTGTTGGTATAACACCACATTGCCACCCGCTTCTGGCTTAAAGAATGAGGTGCCAAAGTTGATGTCAAACAGCAGCAATACCAGACCCGCTGCCAGCACAGGGGTGGACAGTAGCGCTAGCACAGATGTCGCTAAAATTGCCCAACAAAACAGCGGTACCTGAGTCCATTGCATACTGGGCACTTTCATTTTGAGGATGGTGACGACAAAGTTTACCGATCCCAAAATAGAAGAGGTACCGACCAAGACAATGCTGAGAATCCAGAAGGTTTGAGCAGTGTTAGCAGTGACCAGGCTGAGGGGAGGATACGCTGTCCAGCCCGACTGCGAACCGCCGAATAGGAAACTTGCCAGTAACAACGCCCCTGCCGGAGGATTGAGCCAGAAGGCGATCGCATTCAACTTCGGGAATGCCATATCCCTGGCACCAATCAACAGAGGCACCAAAAAATTGCCAAATCCACCAATGGCACTGGGCACAATCCACAAGAAGATCATGATGGTGCCGTGATTGGTCATGAATGCGTTGTATAGATTGGGATCGAGAACATCGGGATCGGGTGTGTTCAATTCCATCCGCATCACGACTGCCATCAAACCGCCAATCAAATAAAACGCAAAGGCAGTCACCAGGTATTGAATGCCGATGACTTTGTGATCGGTATTGAAGGTGAAATAGTCATACCATTTCCATGCCGTATGCAGATGGGATGTACCCTCTGCCCTGGCACTTTGAGAAGGGTGTACTTGAGTCATAGACGAGGTCTCTGGGTTGCGTTAGAAATTAAGATCGTGGATTTAATAAAACCGAAGATTTATTTTTGTCAGCGCGGCAGAGCCGCGCTGACAAAAATATAGCGGTACGCATTAGGGTTAGGACGGGGTGCAGGGGTGAAACCCCTGCGTGGGGGCACCGCCCCCACCTCCCTGATGTCCTGACTGGATTGCGTAGAGCCATAAACTTCCGGGTTTTAATTAATTCGTGATTCTTAGGGATGCAGGTGATTCAGCATGGCTGTATCGACGTGCCATGCCTTGGCATAGGGTGCGAGAAATTCGGATGCTGATAGATCAGCCGTATGCGTTGCGATCGCTGTGTCTAAATCGATGTTCTGAGCAACACGATTGTCTGCCAACCATTGCTCATAGTCTTCAGGCGAATGCACGACGACTTGCGTCCGCATACTGCCGTGATAGCCACCGCATAACTCGGCACAAACCACCGGAAAGGTGCCAATTTTGGTGGCAACAAACCGAAGCTGACTGGGTTGTCCGGGTAAGGCATCTTGCTTCAGGCGAAACTGGGGCATCCAAAACGAGTGAATGACATCTTGTGCGGACAGATTCAGCAGGACGTCTTTCCCCAGGGGAATGTGCAATTCACCCGTCGTGACCCCGGCATCGGGATAGTTGAAAATCCAGGCATATTGAATACCCGTTACATTCACCGTCACATCGGCACCCTTACCCATTTCTTCCGGTGTCGCACCTAAGCCATATTTAGCCGTGGTTTGGGGGGATTCCTCAGCAGCGATCGCCGATTCCGCCAGCAGCGGTGCCACAGGTTCATCGGTCGGTGCTTGTGCGACCATAACGGCGGATGAGTGATGGGCTGCCATGTCATGCCCCAGCGACAGGCTAAAGCCACCCATTTGCTCATACACGACGACGCTATAAACGCCCAACCCAATCACGATAATGGCAGGGATCGCCGTCCAAACTACTTCTAGCGAAAAGTTGCCCTCAATAGGTTCACCATCGGTTTCATCGCCGTCTCGTTTGCGAAATTGAATCGCAAACAGAACGATCGCCCCTTCCACAATCAGGAACAAAGCAGTGGCGATCGTCACCATCAGGTTAAAAAAGCCATCGACTAATGGCGCTTGCTCGGACGCTTGTTCGGGGAGTAACCCGTGATGCTGACCTACCCAAAGGCTAATCAGCGTAATAACCACACCAGCTATCAAAGTCAAAAGTGAAGCGGGAACTTGTTTCATAAATCTTCCCTGGTCAGGTGATCCACTGCTTATTCGATCTCTGCAAAACTATATAAGTAAATACAGGGAGTTGACAGAAGCTTAATATCGATTTAATTTATAGCCTGAGAATGATAGATAGAATAAAATCGAAAATCTAGTATTCATTGAATTTCATCGAACACTGTTGGGTTGCACGAGGCGAAGCCCGTGCAACCCAACAGTGTTATTGGCTCAGACGCCTTATGCCGTTACTAGATTGGTTGGAGGAACGGTTGGGGTCGGTGTGCTTTGCCCGCGACAAAATGCTAATTCTGCGGCAATGTCATTGACCGCTTCCCACGCATCAGTTGCTTCTTGGGATGTTTCACCTTTGGCTTCACTGAGGGCGCGCGCATTGACGGTGGCTTGTTGCAGCACGCGCTCTAGAATTTGCACTCGGGGATTTTCCAGGAAATCGCTCTTCGCCAAAATGTCAGTCACTGAGATGATGCCGAGTAAGTCACCCTGGATCACGGGGGCACGGTCGATGCCAGTCTGAGCAAACAATCGGGCAACATATTCCACTGCTAAATCGGGATTGACCACAATGCAGGGCTTTGTCATCACTTCATAGACATGCACTTGTTTAGGATCTTTGCCGTAAGCAATGACCTTGTTTGAAATGTCTGTGTCTGTGACGATACCGTAAGCGTCATCATCCGTCCGACGTTCTACAACCAGTGAATGCAGCCCTCGCAGTCGCATGAGGCGAACTGCATCGGCAACGGTTGCGGAGCCGCGAACTGTTGCGACATCTTCGGTCATAATTTCCCGTGCGGTTACCATATGAGATTTTTCTCCTTGCTTTTATTGTCGTTACTTGCAATTGCAAAGCAGACTAATCTGCTGGATACCTCCTAAACTGCGAAATGTGCAACCCCAAAGGATTGCAACTGAGGGGATAACAGTATTTAAACCTGTCTAAGGACATAGCCCCTCGTGCCCAGGTTGCATCATGAATCAATATTTGAACCTGTCTAAGGACATAGCCCCTCGTGCCCCAGGTTGCATCATGAATCAATGGCAACACTGTTTGCTAAACCCATCTGTCATGCCGATAGATCATTAGGCGATCGCCAATTCAGCATGGGTGTAGCAATTCTTGGGACATACTCTGGAACACGCCTGACAACCAATGCAATTGTCTGCATTGGCAATGGTCATCACCTTGCGTTCAATTTCGTCGTCGTCCTCGTTGTCCACAAACTCTCCGTCTTCGTTCAAAGCCCGCAAATTTAATACGTTGCGACCACAGACTTTGAAACAGCGACCGCAACCAATGCAGCGGTCTTGAGCAATCTTTTGCACGAATTGAGGGATCCAGTTTTTGCCCCCCAATGTTAAACCCGTTAGTGTTGACATAATTATTGTTCCTGTAATTTCCGAATTAGCGATGCTGCCCTTCGTTTGTGGTCAATCCGGTGCGCTGATCAACCAGCCGCACATAGACCGAACGGATCATGTGTTCATCCAGCGCAATACGATTGAATCCTGCTTTAACGATGAACCGAGGAAAGCGTTGTTCTAGCGTAATCAGCGTGCCAGGAAACAAACCCAGCGATCGCAGTTTCCCTTTGACGCCATCATTGGAATGGCTAAAGCCCGTGACAACGCCACGTTCTCCAATACTCATTAATTTCAGTGAAGAGCCAGATACCGTAAAACCCTGGTTAAACATCAGCATGAACCTCCGAGGATGGGACGGGGGATGAAGGGGAATAGAGGGATGAAGGGGGATGGGGGAGGTGGGGGAGATAGAGGGATGAAGGGGTGAAGGGATGGGGGAGATGGGCTTGCCGTGAGCGTAGTCGAATGGGAGGTGGGGGAGGTGAGGGAGATGGGCTTGCTGTGAGTGTAGTTGAATGGGAGATGGGTGTCGTACCTGTAGACGTTGAAGGCTAGCGTTGCTGACTGATTGAATCTGTGAGCCTAACTAAACTAAGTACGCTTCTTGGTGCGTCCGGATGGTGCAGTCAGAGGTTGGGTAGGCGACGCACAAAAGTACGAACCCTTTGGCAACTTGTTCATCATCTAAGAACGTTTGATCAGACTGATCAACTTCGCCTTCAACCAGTTTGCCTACGCAACTGGAACACGCGCCAGAATGACAAGAGAAGGGTAAATCAACTCCGGCATCTTCTGCACCTTCTAAGATTGAAGTGCTACTGTCGATGGGAATGGTGATGTCAATATCTCGCTTTTTATTGATCAGTCTGACGTTGTAGGTGGTCATGGTGGGTTCTCCGAGTTGAATGTAACGAGTGTGGAGCTGATGGGATGTGGGGGGTAAGGGTTGAGTGAAACGTTTGCATTTGATCCTCAACCCTAAACTGTTCTGATCTGGTTCTGGATCTCTAGCTGCACGGTACGCCGACGGGTGAGCAGTCTCCGGCTTTGAAGGATTGTCCGCACCCACAGCTTTCGGTTGCGTTGGGGTTGCTGAATTTAAAGCCGCTTTCCATGATGCCTTCGACGTAATCCACAACGACACCGTCTAGGAGCGGAGCGCTGCCTGGATCGACATAAACCTTGACTTTGCCGTGTTGAAAAATCAGATCATCGGCACCGGGTGTATTGGTAATGTCTAACGTATATTGGTAGCCACTGCATCCGCCATCAGATACGCCAATGCGAACGCCTCGACTGGGGATATCTTTGTCTGGTGAACCTTGCAGAAACGCCCGCAGACGAAATTCTGCTTTTTCGGTGAGGGTAATGGTCATGAAAATCTCCGGGTAAAATCTAGAGAATGGATGAAAATTGCTCGATTGAATTCAGCTCTGATGAATGAGTGCGTTGAGTGCGATCGCCACAGACAGGGCAATGGGGATCGTGGTAAGTCCGCCGCTTGGCAAACTCCATGTGGTGTAAATCCATCGTCAGCAATTGAGACAAAAGCGGTGGGCTAAATCCCGTAATTACCTTAATGGCTTCCAACGCGGTCAAACATGCCAGCGTTCCCGATACCACGCCTAAGACGCCAAATCCCCGTTTATCCCAATCTGGTTTTTCTGGAAACAAACAGGTCAGACAGCCAGTTTGCCCTGGAATAATGGTCGTCAAATACGCTTCCATGTTGTTCATGGCAGCTTCAACCATAGGTTTACGCCAACGCACACAGGCATCATTCAGTAAGTCACGTTCCACAAAATTATGGGCGCAGTCAAGTGCAATATCCGCATCATGAACCAGCGCATCTACATTGTCTGATATAACGTACTCACAAATGGCTTCAACCTGGACATCAGGATTGATTGCCTGTAGGGTTTCTTTTGCTTTAAAGACGCGTGGCGAATTTACCCAATCATGCGTCATTAAGATCTGACGGTTCATGTCATCCAGACGTAACTCGCCCCCTCGCACCAGGATCAATCGCCCAATTCCGGCAACGGCTAGATACAGGGCTGCTGTGCCTCCTAGCCCACCGACACCTGTGACCAAAGCCGTTGTAGATTTGAGCTTTTGCTGTGCTTCCTCCCCAAAATTGGGCAGCATCATCTGACGACGATAGCGTTCTAACTCAGTTGGCGTAAACTCGAACACGTCTTAATTCCTCCCCTATGGGATTTAGCTTCCGATTTCACTCAACAACACAACATTGGCAGGTTTCTCATGAAACACTTTGAAGAGTTTTTGTTCAACCCCAGTAGAGGTTTGAAATAGGCTATGAGCCTGCATGAGCGCGGCACGATATTGCTCTAGCCGCTCTGCTTCACTTGCATCTGGTACGGTGGCATGAAGCTCTTTAATGGCATTTGAGAATTGCTTTAAGATGTGCAAGCGATTCACATTGACCAGTTGTGGATCGTAGTCCAATCCAAAAAACTCAAAGTATTGTTCTGCATCGGTGATTTGATTGAAAGCTTGCAACGTCCCTGTCATGTCAATGACTCCCGGTGGTATACAGGTGGTTTGGCGAAGGGTGGGTGGAACTACACGAGGTCTTTTTCTAAGGCTTTGAGTTGTTGCCTTAATTCAGTCAGAGTGCGAAAAACTGCGTAGGTTTGGGAGGCAACGTCCATTAACTGTTCGTAGTTGGTTGGTAAGCCTTCCGCTAAATCGTGCAGATCCATTTTGAGTTGGCCTGCTTTGCTGTTGAGCTTGCGAATTTGCGTTTTTAGCTCGTCGATGTTGGGTGGAACTTTTGTATCTGTTGTCTGAACCATGATTGAGGAAATGAGAAATGGGTGTGGGCAGACGTGGGAAATGTATGGGAATGGCAATTGAATGGTTAATTCGGACGGGGTGCAGGGGTGGAACCCCTGTCCGGGGGCGCAGTCCCCACGCCCCTGTCCTAATCAGCCCTTCGACTGCTAGAGGAGTTTGGCATGCCAGGTGAACACAAATTGAGTGAGAACCGGATAGTTCCAAACCCCTACTGAGCGGCTATGGGTTGGCAACTTCGGGATACTTGCGGATGTAGTCAATGCCTTTTTGCGCCAGCTTGTCGCCTTCTGCGGCAACTTTTTCGAGCGAGTCAAAGCCAAAGCGTTGAGCGTCGCGCAGGGTGCGGGTGACCACCAGAAGACGACCGCAAAAGACAAGCGCCCAGCCAAAACCTTCATGACTCAGGTCAATGACGACCTGACACAGTTGTCCGGTTTCGGTTTCGATGCAAGAAGCGATCGCCCGATAGAAGGCTAAGATGCGACCTTTGGTGATGGGGTCAACGTCACCTTCTACCGAAATGGCTCGTTTTTCAACTTTGCTAACCACATAGGGTTTGAGCAACAACTCATCCGACCAGTTGCGGTAGGTGCCATAGGCATCGTTGGCACGAATTTGCTGAACGATCGCTTTCAAAAATGGAGATTCTAGAATCGTAGTGGTGGTTTCAGGGGTCGTCGTTGTGGTCATACAGTCACTTCTTCCTCAGCTTCATCTAATTCATCGAAATTGGTCTGTTGTTGTTGCAGGGCTTTCCTTAACCAGGGGGGTGGATTTCCGTTTAAGGTTTGCACCAGCTTGGTGAGAACATCGGTAATTTCTTCGTCCTCCGAACGCGCTTTCACAGGTGTAATTCGTTTCTTAATCAAACGAGCAGCGGCACTTCCTCCAATTGCCGAAACATAGACAATCGTGCAGTCATACAGTGCTTCAATTTTGGGTAAAAGTTTGTCTTCATTGCCGTCTTCTTTCAAGTCGCCATTAAAGACAAGGGTTTCGATAAACGTGTACCCATCTGGCGAAACATCGTAGACATCAATTTTTTTTGCCCAGCCAAAGTGAGCGTTGATGTGAACGCGATCGCTTGTGGTGAAGGCTATTTTCATCAGTGGTTCTCCTCTTGTTCCAGGAACAGGTTGCCAATCTCAAACAAAAGCTGCATGGTGCCCCGATAGCCGACTTTGCTAAACTGACCGTTGCCCAGACGATCAAAGATCGGGAAGCCTTGGCGATATAGGGGAATATGAAGCCGACGGGCGATCGCCGATGCATTGGAATTAGCAATGAGCAAATCAGAGCCGGTTGCCAGTTGTTCGAAATCTTCTAAATCTCCAATCACTACGGTTTCCACAGGCATCCGTTCTAACAACGGCGATTTAGTCGTGGTTACGGCTGCTTGAACCTCGGCTCCCATCAATTGCAGGAAGCTGGTGATTGCCCATAATAAATCTGGCTCTAATGCCAGCGAGATGCGCTTTCGTCCAAAGAAAAAATGCGTATCCAACATGGCATCTTGCAACTGGCGACGTTGCCGACGATATTGATTGGGCACCGGGACGCCGCTCAGATCAAACAGGGCTTGCAAGAACTCGTCTACGGCATCTAATCCCGTCAGATGCGGGAAAACTTCATAGGGAATGTTGAAGCGATCGCTGAGAATTTGAGCCGCACCCCGCATACTTTCTCCCAATGCCAGCGTGAACATGGAGCATCCGATTTCACGCAATTCAGCCAGGGTTGTGCCGCCGCTGGTCGTACTGCTAGGAGAGTCGTCTAAATGCCCATCTAGCGATGTCGATAAATCTGGCACTACAATGGCTTTCAACCCAAAAGCCGCCGTGATCTCTTTGATTTCTTGCACATCACCGGGGGTAAATGCAGAACTGACCAGCAGATTGATCTGATTCATCCGCACTTCACCCGGTTGGGGCAGCGATCGCATCATGCTTTCGACTGCCAGGGCAAACCCATCTTGCAATGCTCCACGAAAATCGGGGGTAGAAACAAAGACAATCGGCATATCAAATAGTTCTGGATGCCGCTTGCGAATGCTGCGCAAGATGCCTTCCATGTCATCGCCACGGGTTTCTGTCAATCCTGTGGTACATAGCCCAATGATTTCAGGCTTAGACTTTTCGACCAGGGTTAAGATCGCTTGCTCGACATTGTCTTCGCCCCCCAGAATGGTGCTGACTTCGGTCATGGCGGTTGTTGAAAGGGGAATTGCTTCGCGAAAATGGCGCACCAGCATCACTTTGGCAAAGGCAGTACATCCTTGTGACCCATGAAACAGGGGCATCATTCCTTTTAACCCCAGGAAGGCGATCGCTGCACCCAGAGGTTGACTCTGCTTCAGCGGATTGACGGCAACGGACTTCTTTGGCGTACTGACAATAGCCATTACACAACCTCCTCATCCCAGGGTGCAGGTTTACGAATTTGTTCCCAAATCGGGCTGTACAGTGCTTCATCTAGCTCTCGTGCCATTTCCACCATGCCAACGTAACCCGCATAGGGATGATGACGTTCTTGATTGATATCGAGGAAGGGAATACGAGCTTTGAGTGCCGTGTATTGATTGCGTCCACCAGCAATCAGCATGTCGGCTTTGGTTTTGGCAATCACCTGCAACAATTCCTGGGCATTGCCTTTTTCCATCATGATGCCGTCTTGACCGAGTAATTCACGAATTCGGGCTTTGTCTTCTTCGGTACTTTTTTTCGTACTGGTGGCAACCACTTCCATGCCCAAATCTTTTGCTGCCGAGATAATCGACCAACTCTTGACCCCACCCGTATAAAGAACGACTCGTTTGCCTTTGAGACGGGCACGGTAGGATGCTAATTGGTTGTCAAGGTTTGCGGTTTCGTCTGCGATCAACTGTTCGACGCGCTGTTGTAAAAGTTCATCGCCTAATTTCGCGGCAATGTTACGTAAACATCGATTAATATCTTCGACCCCATAAAAGGATTCTTCTATGTAAGGAATGTTGTATCGCTCTTCCATTTTTCGCGCGACATTAATCAATGCTTTCGAGCAAATCATGACGTTGAGTTTGGCGCGATGAGCTGTGCAAACTTCTTTGTACTGCGCGTCACCTGTAATCTTTGCTAAAACGCGAATGCCCAGTTTTTTGAACAGTGGTAAGACACCCCACAACTCGCCTGCAATGTTGTATTCGCCAATCAGGTTAATGTCGTAAGCCGTGGTGTATTCGGGTTCAGCCGTGCCAATGACATACTCTAGCAACGACTCACCACCGACACGGTTTCCTAGATTTTTGCTGCCAATGAAACCCGGAGAATTGACCGGGACAACGGGGATGCCCGTTTTCTCGGCTGCCTTCTGGCAAACTGCATCCAGATCATCTCCAATTAATGCCGTGACGCACGTGGAATAGACAAATACGGCGGCGGGTTGGTAGCGTTGCTCGATTTCTAAAATGGCTTTATACAACCGCTTTTCGCCACCAAAGATGACATCGTTTTCAGTTAGGTCAGTTGTAAAGCCCATTTTGTAGAGCTTTGAGCCAGATGATAAGCTGCCGCGCCCCCCCCAAGAGTTGCCCGCACAGGCGATCGGGCCATGCACTAGATGGGCAACATCCGTAATGGGCACCAGGGCAATCATCGAGCCATCAAAAGCACAGCCACCTTGCGCTGCACCGGGTTGAGCCTGTTGAGCGCAGGCTTTATTTTTTTTATCACCGTGCTTGTGGTGGTTGTGCTCGCAACCCGGCTCAGTCAGAAGTTCGTTGATTTTGCCTTGGGTAAGTTTCATGGCAGAAGGAGGATAGGGAGAGTGGGGAGATGGGACGCGAGGGAACGGTTTGAGGTCTAATACCCTTCTAAGACATCGGATGCTGGCTAAATATAGGGTGTGATGTCTTCGCCGGAGAGGTTAGCGAGGTAGGTCAGGGCATGAAAGCGGAGGGTGATGAATTCGTTGTAAAAGGGGTTGAGTTTACACAATGGTGGGATGCGAACAAGGGTGTGTCCAAACAGGGTGATATCTCGTGCAAAGGGGCAGGTGGGTGGAATGAATCGGCAGATGAGGTGGGCAAAGTGGCGATCGCGGATGGGGATGCGATTTAGCCAGCGGCGTAGCGGCGCTAACGGCGTAAAGGGAGAGTGATCTCTTCTGGGAAGAGGAAGTGGGGAGTGGGTGATAGTAGACATGGCATGAGGGAAGGTGGTGTTGGGGGGGTAGAGACGCGATTGATCGCGTCTCTTTCAAGGGTGCTTTTAGGAATTGGGGATTGATGGATCGGATTCGATTTCGTTGGGTTGGGGGGTAACGGGAGGTTCGGTGAGCATGCGTTTAAGCATGTAATCGTAAGCAATCTTGTACAAAAGTAGGAGGCTAAACAGGGGGAGGAGCGAGACAATCATGATGGATTCTCCTAACGGCGCAAGGGCGCGTCTGGGTTGATGATTTGCCATCTCAATCAATAGATGCTGGCAATAGGTTGATGACCTAACCAATCGAAAATATGACTGAGTTGTTCGATGGAAACTAACCCGTATTGCCACAGGATCATATGCAAGGGGGCGATATCTTGTTCTGGATGTTTAAGCGCTACGGCGATCGCCTCGTCTGATACTGCCAATTCAGTTTGTAAGAACTGGATAAATTGGGTATGTCGATGACGTTCCATAGCGCTCTCCTGATGGCTTTTAGAGGATTAATGGGATGAACCTTAGGCTGTTTTGAGCAAGGGAATGGGCACTGTCAAACATGAGATCTTCAATGGGTAACAAGACTGGTATTCAGGTTGGATATCAGTAGAAACGTTTTAGGTCTTACATGTGATATCTATGGGGGATGGGCGATCGTTTTTAAAAGGGCGGCATGGGAGAATACCTTGCGTCATGTTTATAGGTGAATAGTGGGTTTTGCTGTGAGGGCTTGTAGCTGTTGTTCGAGCCGTTCAATGCGATCGATTAACGTACGAATCACAGTTGCTTCTGCGTCGGGCATTTTTCCGTGGTCAAGAGGTGAACTGGGCAGATTAACGCGACAAAGATTACGACCGGGAACTCCTACGGCGGTACAATGAGCAGGAACGTTTCGGAGCACAATCGAACCTGCTCCGACGCGAGCATGATCGCCAATGTCGATATTGCCTAAAATCTTTGCGCCTGCACCGACAACGACATGCTCTCCTAAGGTTGGATGTCGTTTGCCAGTCTCTTTTCCGGTTCCACCCAGGGTTACGCCTTGATAGATCAGGCAATAGTCGCCGACGATCGCTGTCTCTCCAATCACCACCCCCATGCCGTGGTCAATCACCACCCCTTTGCCAATTTGAGCACCGGGATGAATCTCAATCCCTGTAAAAAAACGTCCCACGTGAGAAATCAAACGTGGGAAGAAGGGTACCCGCTGACGATGTAATTCATGGGCAATGCGATGCAAGAACAAGGCATGTAGACCGGGATAGCAACATAGCACCTCCAACCCATTGCGTGCCGCTGGATCACGCTCAAAAATGACGCGAAAGTCAGTTAACAGGACTTGCCAGACTTTCACAAAGAAAGGCTGAGCTGATCTGGATTCAAGTCTCGGTGCTGTTGCGGATCGGTAGCTCTCGGTCTGGCAGGGATGCTCCAGCGTCGGAGAGGAAGGGGGGTGGAGAGAGTGGGGGGTGCAGCGCATTGGAGTTCCGGGAATAAACAATTCATGTCCTGTTCTTCCTGCTTATATCAGGTGTTTCTAAGCAAGAAGGGACAATGAACCCGGATAAGATTTATTGGATTAATTAGAGTTGTACTCAACCCCTGAACGCCCGATTAAATGGAGGATTTAAAAATGTTTCGGGGTAGGGGTTCTAGTATTTTTAATTGAGGGTACAAGTATTTATGGGGTAGGGGAACAGGTATTTTAGTACTCACAGCTAAACCCTTGTCAAACAAGGGTTTGAGGCTGATTTAGACGCACATTTTGTGCTCAATTGATCTGTACTCATCTGCACTCAAAGAGGCGTGTTGCAAGTGGCAGATAAAGGGTTTCTGTATCTGTAGATACGATTCATATCTTATTCCTTTCAATCTAAATCTACAAGTCATGATGTCAGGATTTGTGTCAATTTTCTTTGCGCTATTTAGGGGTCGTTACTGCAACGTGGATTACGCAACTTGTGATCACGCGAAGTCCAGGTTATTGTGTGAGAGCCGCGCGGAGCGCGGCTCTCACACAATAATCGTTACCTACCCAGGCGCGAAGCGCTATATACATACTGTATATATAGATACGAAAAAAAGATGATCCCATATGACCCATGCAAACGGGCGGCTGAGCCACTGGCTCAGCCGCCCGTTTGCATAGACGAGGATCTCGCACACTCAATTCTGTCCTGAAGCCAGGGGAATGATACTTGCCTCAGGGTTTAGGGGTTGTTGAGTCGTTCGAAGGCGATCGCCGCTGCTATGGACTCTGGGAGTTCTGCCAGATCCTCCATGCTGCCCGTCGGGTCTACGGGCGACACAAAGGAGTAGCTGGGGTCACAGATACCCGTATCGTAGACTTGCAACACCCACTTATCCGGTAAGCCTTCGACGCCAATTTCCACCACGTACCAACTGTTTTGCACCAGGCGGGTATCGAGCGTCGCAAACCATTCCCAATCGTCTTCAGGAAGCGCCAGATCGGTCATCAGGAAGTCGAGGGCAATCTGGGCTGCATCAGTCGGGGTCATGACTACCTCCGGTTTGCTCGGAGGTTTGCTCGGACGTATCTTCAGCAACCGTTTGCACCTGGGGGTAAAGACCTAATTCCTTTGCCAGTGCACGGGCAACATGGACGAGAAATTTAGCGGCATCGGGATTATCGTGATGGGCAAAGTAAGCTGAAACCTGCGTCATCGTTTGCACTAACCCAGCATCAAGCAAATCTGAATGCTGATCTAAAACCTCTGGCTCCTGACCGTTGGGGCATTTGAGTAATGCATCGATCAAGTTCATGTAAAGCGTTTGACGGTGTTCTGTCATGGTGGGTTCAACCAAATCTGTTTTGGAAGCTGGAGTTTTTTCAAGTAAAGCTCCAGCTTCCAAAGCGGACGGGGTAGGGCGCACTTGATTAAGTAGATTATTTCTGAACTTCAAGAACAGTAAATAAAGCTACATTTTGATGATTTTGGAAATAAGAAATGATAGTTTAGATACAGAATGAATTTCCGAGGGAAGTTTTGAGGTCATTTTTGGGCATAAACTCTACGGTTTTCATAGATTTTCCTGAAAAATTGCCTCAAAACTTCTTTTTTCTAATCGATTTGAGTACAGGTTTTCACTCAGTCACAAGTGTAACAAAACACTTTACAATCCTTGCAGAGACTGGATTTGACTTGAGTACAGGAATACCTGTTCCCTTTCCCATAAATACTCGTACCCTACTTCAAAAATACTCGTACCTCTATCCCGAAGAAATATTTAAATCCGCTTCATTTCAGGGATTGAAGGTCTGAGTACATTTCTAATTAATCCAATAAATCTTTATCGGCAGTCGGTCATTTTTGCCATTTTGAGACGACTGATATAAATCCCATAACGCCACTCACAAACACTCTTCTAACGCAGAACACAGTTTTAACGTTCTCCACCTGAAGGTTCTTGTGAAGCCTGCGATGTGATAGTGCCCAATCCCCTAGTATGCGACTTGCAGGATTGCGACCATTGATGTCTTTTTCTATCCCTTAAACCGATTCTGTCAGCATTGTCTGAGAATTATGGGTTTCTAACTTACGTAGGTAAGCTGCATCTATATGGTTGCGATCCGCGATCGCTTTCATCCTATCCATCGGTTTTGTGTCAGCCCGTCCTTCCTCACTCTGGAAATTCATTCTAATGACACCACCACCTATTACGGCGACCCCCGATCTGCCTACGACGGACATCTTGATCACAAAAAATACGGTTACAACTACGCAAAAATCAAGTTCCAGTAGTTGTGGTTGTAGTAGCAATACCAGTCCGAAAGTCGAGTTTGACGAACGTCTGCGACAACGTATTGAGAAACATCCGTGTTACAGCGAAGAAGCACATCATCATTACGCTCGGATGCACGTTGCTGTTGCACCGGCGTGTAACATTCAATGTAACTATTGCAATCGCAAATACGACTGTGCCAACGAAAGCCGACCAGGTGTGGTGAGTGAACTATTGACGCCTGAGGAAGCGGCTCACAAAGTGTTAGTGATTGCCGGTAAAATTCCTCAGATGACGGTATTGGGAATTGCTGGACCGGGTGATCCCCTGGCAAATCCAGAGAAAACGTTCCGCACGTTTGAGTTGATTGCGGATAAAGCACCCGATATCAAGTTGTGTCTTTCAACCAACGGCTTGATGCTGCCCGATTACGTCGATCGCATTAAACAACTCAATGTCGATCACGTCACCATTACCATTAATATGGTTGACCCCGAAATCGGCACCCAGATCTATCCTTGGGTTCACTACAGACGCAGACGATATAAAGGTCTAGAGGCTGCCCGCATTCTGCATGAACGGCAGATGGAAGGATTGCAAGCGTTGAAAGAAGCGGATATTCTCTGCAAAGTCAACTCGGTGATGATTCCTGGTATTAACGATCAACATCTGGTAGAAGTCGATCAGGTGATCCGGGAGAAAGGCGCATTCTTGCACAACATCATGCCGCTGATTTCAGCTCCGGAACATGGCACCCACTTTGGCTTGACGGGTCAACGAGGACCGAACCCGAAAGAGCTAAAAGCCCTGCAAGATCAGTGTGCTGATAGCAACATGAAAATGATGCGCCACTGTCGCCAGTGTCGGGCTGATGCGGTTGGACTTTTGGGTGAAGATCGCTCCCAGGAATTCACCAAAGACAAGTTCATGGACATGGCTCCTCAATACGATCTGGAACTGCGTCAGGAAGTTCATGCTGGGATTGAGAAGTTTAAGGAAGAGATTAAACTGGCAAAGGCTAAAGTCAAACCCAGTGAACGGGTGCAAAATAGCCTCAAGATCCTGGTAGCTGTGGCAACCAAGGGCGGCGGACTGGTCAATCAACACTTTGGTCATGCAAAGGAGTTTCAGGTTTTTGAAGTCGATGCTAACGAAGCAAAATTTGTTGGACATCGCAAGATTGATCACTATTGCCAGAGTGGTTATGGCGAAGATGCAACGTTAGAAAACACGATTAAAGCGATCGCCGATTGTAAAGCAATTCTCGTTTCCAAAGTAGGTGAATGTCCCAAAGCCGAGCTACGGGAAGCCGGATTGGAAGTCGTTGAAGCTTACGATGTCATCGAGAAAGTGGCGAGAGAATTCTACGATCGCTACGTCGAAAAACGATAAGCACTCTGTGTTGAGTTTTAAGTCACAGAATTTTCGTAAGTCTTGACCTGAGTCAAACGTAGATTCTTAAAATTTTCAATACTTAAAACTCAACACTGACTTCAGCAATCGTGATGCTTCATCTGGCATTGCCCAATCTCCCTAATTCATAGCGCCGCTTAACCCGCTCTCACCCTACCCGTAGAAGAAACAACCATGAGCGTGATCTATCTCGACAACAATGCTACGACGAAAGTAGACCCAGCCGTTTTAGAGGCGATCCTACCCTATCTCACCGAGTTTTATGGCAATCCGTCTTCCATGCATACCTTTGGTGGACAGGTTGGCAAAGCTATCAAAGAAGCTAGAGAACAGGTTGCTGCTTTGTTTGGGGCAGCTGACGCCTCTGAGGTGATTTTCACGAGCGGTGGCACGGAAGGCAATAACACGGCGATTCGTGCTGCCCTGGCTGCCCAACCCGATCGCCGTCATATTGTCACTACACAGGTTGAACATGCGTGTGTTTTGAATCTGTGCAAACAGTTGGAAAAGCAGGGCTACTCTGTAACCTACCTGTCTGTCGATCGCCAGGGCATGGTGGATCTGATGGAACTGGAAGCCTCGATTACAGGCAATACAGCGCTGGTGACAACGATGTATGCCAATAACGAGACAGGGGTGATTTTCCCGGTGGATGAGATTGGGGCGATCGCCAAAGGACGAGGTGCCACATTCCATGTTGATGCGGTGCAAGTCGCTGGCAAACTGCCGCTAAAGCTGAAAAATAGCCCTGTGGACTTGTTGACCATCTCCGGTCACAAACTTCATGCCCCTAAAGGCATTGGCGCACTGTATGTGCGTAAAGGGTTCCGCTTCCGTCCCTTTTTGATTGGTGGACATCAAGAACGCGGACGTAGAGCAGGCACCGAGAATGTTCCTGGCATCATCGGTCTGGGCAAAGCCGCAGAAATCGCCAACTTTGAAGTGAGTTACATGGGGCGAGAACAACGCTTGCGCGATCGCCTGGAATCAGGCATCCTCTCGACGATTCCCGATACCGTTGTCAACGGACATCCCACCAAACGACTTCCTAATACTACGAATATTGGCTTCAAGTATATCGAAGGCGAAGCAATCCTACTGTCGCTCGATAAGTATGGCATCTGTGCGTCCTCCGGTTCCGCCTGTACATCAGGGTCTTTAGAACCCTCCCATGTTTTGCGAGCAATGGGTTTGCCCTATACCATCCTGCATGGCTCGATTCGCTTCAGCCTATCGCGCTTCACCAGCGAAACCGAAATCGATCGAGTTCTGTCTCTCCTGCCCGACATTGTAGAACGCCTGCGAGCCATCTCGCCCTTCAATAGTGACGAAGCGGAATGGTTACAAGGTCGCGAAGAAGCGGTGGTAGGAGTCAGAGATTAGAGGTTAAGGGTCAGGAAGGTTTTGCATCTGAAAGCTTGAAACAAAACTCCCTCCTCCCCCATCTTCCCCACCTCCCTCCCCTCCCCCATCTTCCCCACCTCCCGTATCTCCTCCATCACCCCCTCACCCTTACTCTGCCAATAACTGCCATGTGGGACTATACCGACAAAGTACTGGATCTGTTTTATAACCCCAAAAACCAAGGGGCGATCGCGAACGAGAATGAATCTGGAATTGCTGTGGTTTATGGCGAAGTCGGTAGCATTGCCTGTGGCGATGCCTTGAGACTTCATCTTAAAATAGATATCGAACAGGATACGATTCTCGATTCGCGGTTTCAAACGTTTGGCTGTACCAGTGCGATCGCGTCTTCGTCTGCGTTGACGGAGTTAATTAAAGGACTGACGTTAGACGCAGCCTTGCAGATCTCAAACCATGATATTGCGGACTATTTAGGCGGATTGCCGGAAGCGAAAATGCACTGTTCGGTTATGGGACAGGAGGCGCTAGAAGCTGCCATTTATAAATATCGCGGCATTGAAGTCGAAGTCCATGAAGAAGATGAAGGGGCGTTGATCTGTACCTGCTATAGCGTTAGTGATACCAAAATCCGTCGCTTTGTCATTGAAAATAATCTAACGACGGCTGAGCAAGTCACTCACTACATCAAAGCTGGTGGCAGTTGTGGATCGTGCCTGGTCGGTATCGAAGATATCATCGCGTCGGTGCAGGCAGAACGAGATGCCATGCCCGCCAAACTAGAAGCAGAACTGTCGAAGGCTCAAGAGCCGGTATCCCAGCGTCCGCTGACGATGGTGCAAAAGATTGCCCTGATTCAGCAAGTGTTATCCGAAGAAGTTCGCCCGGTGCTAATTGCCGATGGGGGTGACGTAGAACTCTACGACGTAGAAGGCGATCGCGTTCTCGTCTCTCTCAAAGGTGCCTGTGGTTCCTGTTCGAGTAGCACTGCCACGTTAAAAGGTGCGATTGAATCACGCTTACGCGAGCGTGTCTCACCCAACTTATTAGTCGAAGCTGTTCAGTAAAACGTATGAACTCTAGAATCTTTCAACGTTTGCCGGGTGAGCGATCGCCTCCGCGATTGTCTCCATTCCCCCTGTGATCAGTTTGTAGCAACCGCCCAGGTAGCTAGGAACGAAGGGTGTGTGGCATAACCCCCAGAGGCTTTACCCCTGCACCCCAATTTCAAAGAACAACAACAAGCCGCTAACAGCGAATAGCCAATAGCGAACCACTAACTTTCACTCACACCCCAAGGAGCTTAATCCCATGACTGACGAAAGCATTAGACAGATTGCATTCTACGGCAAAGGTGGTATTGGTAAGTCCACCACGTCGCAAAACACGATTGCTGGCATGGCTGAACTCGGTCAGCGCGTTATGATCGTCGGCTGTGACCCTAAAGCTGACTCCACTCGATTGATGCTCCACAGCAAAGCCCAAACCACCATTTTGCATCTGGCTGCTGAGCGTGGCGCGGTTGAAGATCTGGAACTTGAAGAAGTGTTGTTGACCGGCTATCGCGATGTTCGTTGCGTTGAGTCCGGTGGTCCTGAACCCGGTGTCGGTTGCGCTGGACGAGGCATCATCACCGCCATCAACTTCCTGGAAGAAAATGGTGCGTACGAAGACCTCGATTTCGTTTCTTACGACGTGTTGGGTGACGTGGTTTGCGGTGGTTTCGCCATGCCCATTCGGGAAGGCAAAGCCCAAGAAATTTACATCGTCACGTCGGGTGAAATGATGGCAATGTATGCTGCCAACAACATCGCACGAGGCGTTCTCAAGTATGCTCACTCTGGCGGTGTGCGTCTGGGTGGCTTGATCTGCAACAGCCGTAAAGTTGACCGAGAACTGGAATTGATTGAAACCCTGGCGAAGCGGCTCAATACTCAAATGATTCACTTCGTTCCTCGCGACAACATCGTTCAACATGCTGAATTGCGACGCATGACGGTGATCGAGTATGCACCCGACAGCAAGCAAGCTGATGAGTACCGCACCCTTGCCGGTAAGATCATCGACAACAAGAATCTGACAATCCCAACCCCCATCTCGATGGATGAATTAGAAGATCTCTTGGTTGAATTCGGCATTCTGGGCGGCGAAGAAGAGTACGAGAGAGCCATCAAAGAAGGTACCAAAGCTCCTGCGGGCGTTGTCTAGAGTCTGCTTTGAAATTTGATTTTCGTGTGCCGAGCGCACGAAAATCAAATTTCTCAAAACGTCTTATTCCCGTTTGTCTTAACCGTTTCCCATCCCAACTCAATTGAGAGGCAGAATAATGACACCTCCTGAATTAGCGACTCTCGAAGTTCCCACATCCACCGAATCCCTGACGATTGCTGACAAGAAAGGTCTGATCAAAGAAGTTTTAGAAGCTTATCCTGACAAGGCGGCGAAGAAACGAGAAAAGCATCTGAACGTTTACGAAGAGGGCAAATCTGACTGCGGTGTTAAATCTAACATCAAGTCTGTTCCGGGTTCCATGACCACCCGTGGTTGCGCTTATGCGGGTTCTAAAGGGGTGGTCTGGGGTCCAATCAAAGACATGATTCACATCAGCCACGGTCCTGTGGGATGTGGATATTACTCCTGGTCCGGTCGCCGCAACTACTACATTGGCACCACAGGCATCGACACCTTCGGCACGATGCAGTTTACCTCCGATTTCCAGGAACGCGACATTGTATTTGGCGGTGACAAAAAACTTGCCAAGTTGATTTCTGAACTGGAAGAACTCTTCCCCCTCAACCGGGGTGTTTCAATCCAATCAGAGTGCCCCATCGGTCTGATTGGAGATGACATTGAAGCAGTTGCCAAGAAAGCAACCAAAGACATTGGCAAGACCGTTGTTCCGGTTCGGTGTGAAGGCTTCCGGGGCGTTTCCCAGTCTCTCGGTCACCACATTGCGAACGATGCGGTTCGCGACTGGGTTTTCCCACAATACGACAAGCAAAAGAAAGCTGGTACCCTGGAGGTTGATCCCACTGCTTATGATGTTGCCATCATTGGTGACTACAACATCGGTGGAGATGCCTGGTCGAGCCGGATTTTACTGGAAGAAATCGGCTTGCGCGTGGTTGCCCAGTGGTCCGGTGATGGTACGTTGAACGAGATGATCAACACGCCATCCGTGAAACTCAACCTGGTTCACTGCTACCGTTCAATGAACTATATTTCCCGCCACATGGAAGAAGCCTACGGGATTCCCTGGTTGGAGTATAACTTCTTTGGACCCACCAAGATTGCTGAATCGTTACGAGAAATCGCGGCTAAGTTTGACGAAACGATTCAAGCCAATGCTGAGCGCGTGATTGCCAAGTATGAAGCACAAACCCAGGCCGTGATCGACAAGTACCTGCCCCGTTTGCAAGGTAAGACCGTTGCTTTGATGGTTGGTGGGTTGCGTCCTCGTCACGTTGTCCCTGCATTCTATGACCTGGGAATGAAGCTAATTGGGACAGGGTACGAATTTGGTCATAACGACGACTACAAACGCACCACCCACTATGTTGAAAACGGCACCCTGATCTACGATGACGTTTCTGCGTATGAGTTTGAACAGTTTGTCAAAGAGCTGAAGCCTGACTTGATTGCATCCGGTATTAAAGAGAAGTATGTCTTCCAGAAGATGGCACTACCATTCCGCCAGATGCACTCCTGGGATTACTCCGGACCTTACCACGGTTATGACGGGTTCGCGATCTTTGCCCGCGACATGGATCTGGCACTCAATAGCCCCACCTGGAGCTTGATTGGTGCGCCGTGGAAGAAAGCTGAATAGGAGTTTGGTACCGGGAAAAAAGTGAGCTGTAGGGTGCGTTCGCGCAGTGTAACGCACCGAAACACAACCTCAAATGGTGCCTGGTAAACGCACTCTACAAAAGCTTTTCTACCTTCCATTCTCCTCATCTCCCCCACCTTCTCCCCCTCGTCCCACACCCCACACCCCACATCCCACACAGGAGACGAACAATGGCTCAGAATGACGTCAACAACATTAAAGACCACGCCGAACTGTTTCACCAAGACGAATATCAAGAACTCTTTCAAGCCAAAAAGGAGTTTGAAGGTGGACATAGCCCAGAAGAAATTGCTCGCATCGCTGAATGGACTAAGACTTGGGAGTATCGCGAGAAAAACTTCGCCCGTGAAGCCCTCACCGTCAACCCCGCCAAAGCCTGCCAACCCTTAGGTGCGATTTTAGCCGCTGTGGGTTTTGAAGGAACACTACCGTTTGTCCACGGTTCTCAGGGTTGTGTAGCCTACTTCCGTTCCCACTTTACCCGCCACTTTAAAGAACCCTTCTCGGCTGTTTCCTCATCAATGACGGAAGATGCGGCAGTGTTTGGGGGGCAAAATAACTTGATTGATGGTTTGGCAAACAGCTACAGCCTCTACAATCCCAAAATGATTGCCATCTGCACAACTTGCATGGCAGAGGTGATCGGAGATGACTTGCAAGCCTTCATCACCAACGCCAAAACGGCGGGTTCAGTGCCTCAAGAGTTCCCCGTACCCTATGCCCACACCCCCAGTTTTGTCGGTTCCCACGTCACGGGTTACGACAATATGATGAAGGGGATTTTGACCAACTTGACCAACGGCAAAAAAGCAGAAACAACCAACGGCAAAATCAACTTCATTCCTGGGTTTGAAACCTACATCGGCAACTTGCGGGAAGTGAAGCGGATTGCCTCGCTCATGGGTGTGGATTACACCTTGCTGGCAGATAACTCGGAATACCTGGATTCGCCCAATACCGGAGAATACAACATGTATCCGGGTGGCACTCCATTAGATGTTGCGGCTGATTCCATCAATGCAGAAGCGACGATCGCCTTCCAGGCTTATTCCACCGTCAAGACCCGCGAAATGATTGAAGGCTGGGGACAAAAGACCTATGTGGCTCGTCCCGTCGGCATTCGCGGCACCGATGAATTCTTGATGAAACTGTCGGCATTGACTGGTCAACCGATTCCCGCAGAGTTAGAAGCGGAACGGGGTCGAGCTGTGGATGCGCTGACGGATTCTCAAGCCTGGTTGCACGGCAAGCGCATCTCCATGTACGGTGATCCAGATTTGGTGATTGGACTGACCCAATTCTTGCTAGAAGTGGGTGCTGAACCTGTTCACATCGTCGTCAGCAACAGCAACGAAGTGTTTGAAGCAGAACTTCGGGCATTGTTAGCCTCCAGTCCCTTCGGTCAGAATGCGACCATTTATGGTGGTAAGGATCTGTGGCACCTGCGATCGCTGCTGTTTACCGAACCCGTAGATTTGTTGATTGGCAACTCCTACGGCAAGTACCTGTGGCGTGATACCAAGACCCCGATTGTGCGGATTGGCTATCCTATCTTCGATCGCCATCACCTGCACCGTTACTCGACCTACGGCTACCAGGGCACGATCAACCTGCTCAACTGGATTGTCAACACGATTCTCGATGAACTCGATCGCAACACGATCATCCCAGCGAAGACGGATATTTCCTACGACTTAATCCGTTAATCGAGAGAACGCTTGACCCACGTTGTAAGGGCATAGCAGCGCTATGCCCCTACCTTTTAATTATTGGTGTGCGGGGACGTCATTATGAACGCCATTCAAATTAACGATACGACGTTACGTGATGGGGAACAGGCGGCGGGAGTTGCCTTTACGCTCAAGGAAAAAATTGCGATCGCCCAACTTTTAGATGCCATGGGTGTGCAAGAACTGGAAGTCGGCATCCCAGCGATGGGGCAAGATGAGATCCGGGCGATCGCCACCCTCAACACCTTGGGACTCAAAGCAAAATTGTTGGGCTGGAATCGGGCAGTCATGTCGGATATTACTGCCTCTCTCTCCTGCGGTTTGCAACGTGTCCATATTTCTATCCCCGTTTCCGCCGTTCAAATCGAAACTAAATTTCGTGGCGACTGTCGGTCAATGCTAGAGCAATTGCGCACCGTCATCACCTATGCCTGTGATCAGGGGTTATTTGTAGCGGTGGGCGGCGAAGATTCTTCCAGAGCCGATGAGTCGTTTTTGTTGGATGTCGTGCTGTCTGCGCAAGCCTGGGGAGCCTCTCGCTTCCGGTTTTGCGATACGGTGGGTATTCTCGACCCCTTCAGCACCTACCAGAAGGTGAGAAAGCTGGTGGATGCCGTTTCCATTCCGATTGAGATGCACACCCACAACGATTTGGGACTGGCAACGGCTAACGCGCTGGCAGGCATTAAAGCGGGCGCAACCTCCGTCAACACCACCGTCAATGGCTTGGGTGAACGGGCGGGCAATGCCGCTCTTGAGGAAGTTGTCGTGGCGCTGAAGCAACTCTATGGCATCAAGGTGGGGGTCAATACCCAGCGCTTGTTAGAACTATCGCGCTTAGTGGCGCAAGCGTCTGGAGCGGCTGTACCCCCCTGGAAAGCGATCGTAGGAGAAAATGCTTTTACCCATGAATCAGGCATTCATGCGGCTGGAATTTTGAAAAATCCCGCCACCTACGAACCCTTTGCCCCCGAAGAAGTAGGCAGTCAGCATCGCCTGGTCGCAGGCAAACATTCCGGGCGGCATCTGGTTAAGGAACTCTTGCAACAACAAGGGATTCAGGTCAATGAAGATGAAGTGCAATCGATTTTGACTGCTGTACGACAATTGTCTACCCAAATCAAACGCAGTTTAACGTCCGAAGAATTGCTACGCCTAGTTTCAGAGCGGAGGTTCAGCCATGCAATCCAGTGAGATCGAAATCGATGATCCCCCTATGTTTGATATGAATCAAAAAGTCAGGGTGCGTAAGTTAATTCGTAATGATGGTACCTTTCCGGGTAAAGATATTGGCGAAACCTTAGCCAAGAAAGGAGACACGGGGTATGTCGTTGGCATCGGTACCTTTTTGCAAACGTCTTACATTTACGCCGTCCATTTTTTGCACACCGGATACGTGGTCGGATGTCGAGCCAAAGAGTTGGAATCAGCCGAAGTAGAGGCGATCGCACCGTAAACGATTCACTCAGAGAAGCATGATGGAGCGCAAGGTGCTCCACTATGCCCATAGATATCACGCAGTCAACAACATCGATCTGGAGAAATAATTCATGAAGGTAATGCTACGTCAGAATAATGCCGGACATCTAACAGTTTATGTGGCAAAAAAAGATTTAGAAGAAGAAGTGGTGAAACAAGAACAAGGCGATGACGGCAGAGTTTTGACGCTGGCAAATGGTTGGGAATTATCGATTCCTACGCTAGAAGAGCCTTTGAAGTTGCCCCAGACGATTGAAGCAAGACGGCTGAACTAACGATTTTCAATAGCATGACGTACACAGCGTTGTGTAAGAACCGCGCTCCGCGCGGTTCTTACACAATATTCGTAATATATCCAGGCGCGAAGCGCTATAGTTTCTGTTTGAGGATGATTCCATGACTGTCTCGTGGTTTCCCGTATCGGAAGACGTTGAACGATGGCTCTGTTTGGCGATCGAGAATTGGGAAAATTCTATTGCGGCGGATCGATATATGAATCAGGCATTGGCGATCGCCCAGGAAGATCCTGATGTATGGATTGCCGCCTACCGTTATTTCTTTTATAAAAACAACTATCAAATGGCACTCAATGTCGCGTTAGCTGTGATTGCTTACGTTAAAAAAGTAGAGCAATTACCGGAATCGTGGCATGTATTAAAACCGATTCTCATGCAGCGCAAGGACGATGCCATCATCCGCTTATACTTAAACGCTCGCACCTCATCGGCGTTATTGTTGGCGAAAATAGGTGCGATTGAGATGGCGAAAGAAATAACGTCTCAAATTGTAGAAATTGATGATAAAAACGAGTTTGGTGCTGCGGTGGTTTTGCAGATCTTGATGCATTCAGGTGATGACGATGATGATGCAACCTGACTTGACCCGTCGAGACTGGTTGGTGACAGAGACGGGGGACTGCGAACCCCGTCCTTCGGTGCGAGATTGGGATCTGATTCGCGAAAACTATTACTTCCACCGTTTTTTATCAGACGTGGAAGATATTCTCAACGAGGTGAAAGATAGTGCTGATGAGTGGGAGCGCTTACCTCAAATTCGCATGAGGGTGCGGCAGTTGGTCAACAATTCCTACTGGGTGCGGACGCAGTATTTGGAAGCGTGCCCCAAAACAGGGGTGTCGATCCTGACGCTGTACGACGAAATTGGCTATCCACTGACTGTGCAGACGGTAACCTTTGCACCGGGTAAGGTTTCATCGATTCATAATCACGGAACCTGGGGAATTGTTGCGGTTCTAAAGGGCGAAGAAAAACATACCTTTTGGCGACGGGTCGATGATCCGCTGTTCCCCAATAAGATTGAACAGGTGGGAGAAAAACGGGTGAAACCGGGAGCCATCATTAGTTTTGTGCCCGATGCCATTCATCAAGTAGAAGCGATCGCCGATGAACCCACCGTCACGTTTCATTTATACGGGGATACACAACCGCGATCGCGGTTTGAGTTTGATCCGATAACCCATACGGCAAGACCATTTTAGGGCACCTCTGTAGTGGGGGCGGCTGATACGCTGCCTCTGCTACAGGATCGTGCTGGATTGAATCTTAATTTTTATCTTTTATGACGACTATCATTTTCTACGAAAAACCGGGTTGTATTAATAACACCAAACAAAAAGCCCTTCTGGAGGCAGCTGGACATGATCTTGAGGTGCGTAATTTACTAACAGAAGCGTGGACGGTCGATCGTCTGCGCCTATTTTTTGGTCAGCGTCCTGTGGTCGAATGGTTTAACCGTACTGCACCCGCCATCAAATCTGGGGAGGTGATCCCCGAACACCTTGATGCCGATACGGCTCTGGCATTAATGGTTGAGCAGCCGATTTTAATTCGTCGTCCATTGCTACAGGTGGGCGATCGCTATGGGTGCGGCTTTGACTTCGATGAGATTAATAGTTGGATTCGTTTACAGCCTCAGAGTGCAACGCAGCAGGCAATATATGATCATCTTATGAGTCAAGATCTACAAACGTGTCCCCGTTCACTCCAAGGAGAGCTAAACCATGCGCATTGCCAATGATGTCACCGAATTAATTGGTCATACTCCCCTCGTACGACTCAACCGCATTCCGCAAGCCGAAGGGTGTGTGGCAACCATCGTCGTTAAGTTAGAAGGTGCAAATCCAGCGGCTTCAGTTAAAGATCGGATTGGTGCCAACATGATTCGGGTGGCAGAATCAGCCGGATTGATCGAACCCGGCAAAACCGTGATTGTCGAACCTACCTCTGGGAATACGGGCATTGCTCTGGCAATGGTAGCCGCTGCCAAGGGCTATCGTATCGTCCTGACGATGCCGGAAACCATGAGTTTAGAACGGCGAGCCATGCTTAAAGCCTATGGTGCGGAACTGGTGCTGACGCCTGGAAATTTAGGCATGAAAGGTGCGATCGCCCGTGCCGTAGAACTGGTGGCTGAAATTCCTCATGCGTTCATGCCGCAACAGTTCCAAAATCCTGCCAATCCTCAAATTCATCGGGATACTACTGCCGAAGAAATTTGGGCAGATACCGACGGACAGGTAGATATTTTGATTGCTGGGGTCGGTACAGGGGGCACGATTACGGGCATTGCGGAAACGATCAAACACCGCAAACCTGATTTTCGGGTGATTGCTGTAGAACCCAGTCGCAGCCCTGTGCTGTCGGGTGGACAAGCGGGACCCCATAAAATTCAGGGAATTGGGGCTGGATTTGTGCCCGAAATCTTGAATGTGGGGTTGATTGATGAAGTGGTGCAGGTCAGTGATGAAGAGGCGATCGCCTATGGTCGCCGTTTAGCGCGAGAAGAAGGCTTGCTCTCGGGCTTATCATCGGGGGCAGCCCTCTGTGCCGCGATTCAAGTCGCAAAGCGCCCTGAAAATGCCGGAAAACTGATTGTGATGATTCAACCCAGTTTTGGCGAACGCTACCTCAGCACTGTGCTGTTCAATGATCCCGAATCTGTTCCCGTGGCAGAACAGATGGCACCTGCCATGTCGATGTGAGGTCTGCCCTGCTGCCGGATTGAAGGCGATCGCACTTCTCCCGGCATTTTTTCCCGGCATTCTCTCCCCGGCATTCCCTTCCTGCCATTAGATGAGAGCCTTATACCAATCTTTTATGAAGTTGCGCCAGACTAGAACCCCCTGTAGTCCCCCTTGCCAAGGAGGACGGCGATAGCCGGGGGTTGAATAAGATGCAGCTTCACATTAAATCGGTATTATGCCATGAGGCTTTCATTCAACCGATCATTCAACCGATCTTCAACCGATATAGCATCCCCTCGAACCTGTTCTATGTCTGACTCCATAACTCATCCCCATCAACCTCTAAAATCGCCAGAGCGCTGGCAGGCTTACTACAATGCGGTGGCAGGTCGTCCGCCGCGTGAAACCCTGCTATGTGCCCTGGAAAAGTTTGACGCAGAAGCGTTGCCTGTTACACCCCGGTTTGCGGTCGATCTCGGCTGTGGTGAAGGGCGTGATACTGTGGAACTATTGCAGCGAGGCTGGCAGGTTTTGGGCATTGATGGTGAAGCAGCAGCGATCGCCCGTCTGCTGAATCGTCCAGAGATTAACCCAGCCCAACTGCAAACGCAGGTTAGCCGATTTGAAGTGTTGACTTTACCGGAATCGGTTGATTTGATCAATGCCAGTTTTTCACTGCCGTTTTGCTCACCCGACCATTTCTCAACGCTGTGGCAGACGATTGTCAGCTCGTTGCGGTTGGGAGGACGGTTTTGTGGACAGTTATTTGGCGATCGCGATTCGTGGGCAGCCAATCCTGCGATGACTGCCCATACTCGGATACAAGTTGAAGCGTTATTGCGATCGTTTGATGTCGAGTTTTTTGCAGAAGAAGATCATCCCGGTGAAACGGCATTGGGAGAAACCAAGCATTGGCACATCTTTCACATCGTGGCGCGAAAAAAGAGTGTGACTTAAGCCGCGATCGGTTTGATCTGAGGCGCAGAATGCTGGATCTGTTGGACACCCTCAATCTGTTGCCAGCATGACATCGCTGGCTTTAACCACAGCGTAAGCTTCCTTACCTTCTGTTAGCCCCAGTTTCGTTGCCGATGCTTTCGTAATGATCGACGTAATTTCAACACCCGGAGCAACTTCCAAGGTGACTTCTGCATTCACCGACCCTACTACCACTTGTTTTACGGTTCCTTTGATCGCATTACGCGCACTGACTTCCATAGAGATTCCTCTTCAATGAATCATGATTTGATAAAAAATGACGTTGAAATTCACGTTTTTTGAGCTATGAATTTAACGGTGAGACGAGTCTATCATACTCACTCTGAAGGCGATCGCCAGGACGTATTTTTTAAAGATTGGATTTGAGAATGATTTGAGTACATATTGATGCTTGTCTCGCTTACCCGGCTTCGGCAATCATCACGTTATTGGATTTGATCACCGCATACACCATCTTTCCTTCTACCAATCCCAATTCTTGCGCTGATGTGGTCGTAATGATTGAAATTAACGTGATCCCCGGTGCGATCTCTAAGGTGACTTCTGTATTGACCACACCCCTGACTAAACGGAGGATCTTAGATTTGAGAAGATTTCGCGCACTAATTTTTACCATTGGTAGATCTGAAGGCGTTTTTGATCCCTCCGGTGTTGTCATCTCTGGCTCATAAGATTGACTCTGAGAGGGTGCCATTGTTGTATCTTCGGGACGGTTTAAACTCCGCACCAATTCTCGCAAAATTTCAGTTTTAGTCCGTTGAGATTGTTGACAATATTGCTCTAAAATCTGGCGTTCTTCGGATGAGGACTGGAATGTAATCCATCCTTGCTCTTTTCTTGGCATTGTGTTTTTACTATCTAGCGACTGGGTAACGGGGGGTCAACATCGGCATCGAATTTAGGTGAATAACGATGACAGTCATGGAGAATTTTCGCTTTTCATCATATCTATTTCTGAAGCAACCTGATGATTATAGCGGTGTGTAAGTTCGTTAACTACAGAAACGATATTGTGCGGCACGGAGCGCCCCATAATACCGGACTGAATTAATTCACACAGCGCTATAGCTTGCTAAAAGGGCGTAGCAGTAGAGCAAGAATGTTCAGGATGAATCAAGGATTGCTTAGGGTTTGTTGAAAAATAGTTGCATGGTTTTGTCTGGCTGTTAGCTGTTAGCTATTAGCCAACAGCTAACAGCCCAGCTCATGTTATTTCTTTACAGCTCCTTACTGATAGCCATGCCCCGACGTTAAATCAATACAACCTGAGTGAGAACTAGAAAAAACAGGTGATTGATAGGTCGTTGGTATAGATTTCAGTGTAAGATGGACAAGCTACCAACTAAGTTGGTAAATCAGGATCATTGGATACAGTTTAATCTGTCAAAGTCAGCTTTGATTATAGATGGAGGGTCAAATGCCTCAGTGGAGGCTCACCCCACAATCCAAAACAGCCAAAATCCACACCAGTATTCCAGTTCGCTTCAGTTTTATTGAAAGTTTCGGTTGAAATCATGAAAAGAAGATACTTGCTTGCATTTATCGCTGGCATCTGTGCCACGATCGCACTTTCATGGGGCTTGAGAAGCTTTACATCTGCGCCTGTCAGTGCTCAGACCCCGACAACTCTTTTAGTGTCTGCGGCAGCCAGTCTGCAAGATGCGATGGACGATATCAAGCCCCTGTTTGAATCTGCCCATACCAATATCCGAGTCAATTACAACTTTGGTTCTTCGGGTACTTTGCAACAACAAATTGAACAGGGTGCCCCCGCCGATGTTTTCGTTTCGGCAGCAACACGACAAATGGATGCGTTGCAAACGCAAAATTTAATTCTGCCCGATACTCGTCGGACGTTACTGACCAATCATTTGGTATTGATTGTGCCGCGTAATTCCAGCCTGGGGTTGACTAGCTTTCGCCAGTTAACCCAAGCCAATGTTCGTCACATTGCCATCGGCGAACCTCGCAGTGTACCGGCGGGACAATATGCCCAGGAGTTGTTCACTACTTTAGGAATGTGGGATCAGATTCAAGCCAAACTGGTCTTTGGCAATACGGTGCGGAACGTGTTGGCAGCAGTGGAAAGTGGTAATGCCGACGCGGGCATTGTTTACACCACCGATGCTCGTATGTCTGATCAGGTCACGCAAGTTGCAACAGCACCCGATGATCTGCATTCTCCGATTGTTTATCCGGTTGCAGTGTTGCGAGGCAGTTCCAATCAATCGGTGGCGCGGCAATTTGTCCAATTTTTAGAGAGCGATCGCGCTCGTCAAATTTTCACAAGCTTTGGGTTTGGTATAGCGTAAGCAGTGGGCGAATGAGGGTGGTGTAACCCTGATTTTGTCCCAAAGGAGAGTTGACGATGATTGTTGATCTGTCCCCCCTGTGGATCTCGTTGAAAACGGCTACTCTGGCAACGGTCGTTACTTTCTTTTTGGGAATTGCTGTTGCCTACGGCATGTTAGGGTATCGGGGTCGATGGAAATCTTTGTTAGAGGGCTTGTTGCTCTCTCCTCTGGTCTTGCCACCCACCGTCGTCGGCTTTCTATTGTTACTGTTGTTGGGTAAAAATGGTCCGATTGGGCAGGTGTTATTACCGTTCAACGTCACCATTATCTTTACCTGGTATGCTGCCGCGATCGCCGCTACAGTTGTATCCTTTCCGTTGATGTATAAAACGGCATTGGGTGCATTTGAGCAGATCGACAGCGGCTTGCTCCAGGTCGCCAGAACGCTGGGTGCATCTGAATGGCGGATATTTTGGCGAATCACATTGCCGCTGGCATTGCCGGGAGTAGCCGCAGGAACCATGTTGGCGTTTGCCCGTGCCCTGGGTGAATTTGGTGCCACCCTGATGCTCGCGGGCAATATTCCCGGACAAACCCAGACGATTCCCATGGCAATTTACTTTGCCGTTGAAGCCGGAGCTATGCATGAAGCCTGGTTTTGGGCGATCGTAATTATGGGACTCTCGCTTTCTGGCATTGTCACGGTCAATATATGGGTCAGGCGGCGGCGAGGTGGTGTCAGGCAGTCGAGCCGAACTGAGAGCGATGAGATAAATCCCGTCCCGCTTCCCAGTTCCCAGCCTCCCCAGCCTCCTCGCTCCTCTGCGTCTACCTTACTCGTCGATATCCAAAAACAACTCTCTGGCTTTTCCTTAGATGTGGCGTTTAGTGCTGAGCAAGAAGCGTTGGGGGTATTGGGGTCATCGGGTGCGGGCAAGAGTATGATCTTGCGCTGTATTGCAGGTGTGGAAACGCCTTCGAGTGGACGGATTGTGCTGAATGGGCGGGTGTTGTTTGATGCCGATCGCCAGATTAATTTACCCAGTTTGCGTCGTCGGGTGGGCTTGGTGTTTCAAAATTATGCGCTATTTCCCCATCTGACTGTGGCACAAAATATTGCCTTTGGTCTACACAGATTGCCTAAAACGGTGCGATCGCAACGGGTTGCCATGCAACTGGCAGCCGTGCATTTAGAAGGATTGGGCGATCGCTATCCGCACCAACTGTCGGGAGGACAACAGCAACGGGTCGCTTTGGCACGCGCCTTAGCGCCCGACCCCGATGTATTGTTATTAGACGAACCGTTTTCGGCACTGGATACGCATTTACGCTATCAACTCGAACGCCAGCTGATTGAAACATTATCAGGCTATACAGGCATCACACTTTTAGTAACACATAACTTAGAAGAAGCGTATCGAGTTTGTACTAATTTACTTGTGATGTCGCAAGGAAAAGCGATCGCCAATGGGTCTAAACAATTGATCTTCGAACGTCCCAATACTTACACCACCGCTGTATTAACGGGGTGCAAAAATTTCTCACGGGCACGGTTAAGTTCGGCTCAAGCGATCGACGCGATCGACTGGGGGTGTTCACTCAAGGTGATAGAACCAATTCCTCAAGACCTGGCATTTGTGGGGATTCGTGCCCATCAAATTGGCTTTGCCCCTGATTCAACGTCAGAGAATACCTTTCCTGCATGGCTGGCTGCCACCAGTGAAACGCAACACCGGATGACATTGTTTTTAAAGCTCAACTCACCGGCTCAGGGGTTGCATGATTATCATATCCAGGCTGAGGTATTCAAAGAAAAATGGGCAACGATCAAAGACCGTCCGTTTCCCTGGTGGGTGCAGCTCGATCCACTGCGACTCATGACCATGGTTGAAGAACCCGATTATTCTAATTCCAGCATTCTGCGTAATAATGTTTGATCGTCTGCTTTGGGACAAAACCGACCTTTTTCAATATCACGAATCCAACTCTGGCTTTTTCCAGTTTTTTCTGCCAGGTCTCGCTGGCTCCAACCATGTTGCTTGCGGGCAGCAACAATTTGTGCGCCTGTCAATAAGATCGAGACTTCCGTTGGGGCTTGCGATCGCGGTTTCTTTTTTTTGCTGCCGTAGCTTCGCACTTTGTGCCCCGATCCTTTGTGCGATCGCGGTTTCTTCCGGTCTAATTTTCCTGAAGCTGACTGCCATTCCGTTGGCAATTCAAACCAGAGAATGCGGGCATTCATCAGCAGGTTCCACTTACCACGGGGGCTAACATCCGTCAGCCGAGTATCATTGCTGCCATCATTCATCCAAAATTCTAACGCCGCTTCGGCATCTTCTGGCAGTTCGCCTAATTTTGCCCACAGGGGTTGAATGTCAAGCGTATAAGTTTCTGGATCAAAGACAGGTTTTAAGCCATAGTGATTCAAGACTTCAAGATCACTTTCAAAGGTTTTAATCAACCGTTTTCTTTCTTCTCGTTGAGCCGTTGCCCGCGCGATCCGGTCTTCCCCATAGGCAATCCGCATCAAGGTGGGCACCATGATCCGTTGTTCTCTACCCATGCGTACCTTAAATAGCAGCCACAACATCATCCGGGCAGAGCCTTCATGCTGTTGCCAAATGCTGGTGATGGCACTGAGCAACGATTTTGGTAAAACGCTGTATTGATAAAATGCCGTACGCTCTTTACAGCCCTGGCGATTGAGAAAATATTTTGCCCAGATGCCTGCCCGGATTGTAAAGGTCAGTCCGACCAGATGTTTGCACCCCATCTCATCTTCTTGAAACGAATGATGAATGTCTAACACATGCCAGAGCGGTTCATTTTCGCAAGAAAATCCTGGAATTCGTCCTTGCGATGGATAGTTCATCGTCAAATTGATCAGACAAGGTTGCTGCGCAATTTCCTTAATCAACGTGAGTCTGGCAGGTTTGCTCAGGTCTTTGCGTTTGTCTAAGCCTAAATAATCTTCAATTTGGCGATCGCTAATCACAAAGGTTTGCTCCCAGGGTTGATCTAGCGCTGTCGCATGAGCAGCATAGATCAGATGCATAGAAGCAGCCCGAATATCAAACGCTTCGAGGCTGGTAATCGTCCCTTTACCGGCAATGGGCACTAACGAATTTTGCTGGGGTATGTCACGGACTTCTAATTTTAAATTGCCGTGTTTGTTTAACGTGCGTTGATAGGTAAATTTATTCTCTACATCTCCGCCAGCCAGCAATGATTGACGCTGTGCCAACAAATTACAAGCTTCCCAGACGACCAAGGCAGAGGCAAATGGGCTGTTTTTAGTATTGGCAAATAAATCAGGACTGGTGGGAATGCGAGAGTCAATTTTAGCTCTCCCTTTTTTTGCCTGCGATGGCATCGGCAGACTCAATGGACAACTGATGACACACTGAGGTTCTGCATATTCTTTACAGTCGTTACAGAGATCTGGATTAATCCAATATTGTCCATCCTCCACGTCAATTGCCCCGGTCGGGCAGAGGGGGCGACAGTTATCACAGGCAAGACAATCATTAGAAATTTTATAAGCCATGATAACTACTCAAAAAATGTACTGAGCTTCAAAAACGAGATGAAATCTGAGATTTGATAACTATAAAACTCTGTAAAAATACTCGGGGTCAATATGAAGAAAATCGGCTTTTTGCAATTGAGTTTTTATCGTTGATAAAAGTTTGTTGCAAAACTCGATAGAGCTTAATAATGAGATTTGAATGATCAAAGTTTTAATGAAGGAATAAAATATTTTTGTCCAAAATGAGCGTTTAAATATTCTTTTAAACTTCCTGCCATTTTTTTGTATCGTAAATAGCAAGAAGCGTCAATTTCATGGGAAATTTGTCTGATTTAGAGAACTCAATCCAATATGTTTGGCTTGCGCAAAATGGCAACGCTTTTCTACCAATTTTGTTGGTATTTTGAACAGAAAAGAGTGGCTTAATCCTAGAGTATTTCTGCAATAAAGTGTAGTCGATGATGATGGATAAATCAAATAGGTAGCGTAGGCAGGGTATTCATATCAGGCATTCTGGGGATAGGGCTTAAGCTTACGTATCCAAATCTATTGATTTTTTCGGCTGTCCCCACTGAATCATTCAGTGGCTGCTGCTGGTTGTTGTTACGTCTGTACTGACGTTGAAGTCACGTTAAAAACTGCGATCGCTCTTACGGTTATGGATAGATTATATGGCGTCATCTTAAGTAGTCATTTTTACGTTGTTTAATAGACTATTTTATGCGATTAAAATTGTGATTAAATGGGCGATCGCCAGGGCAATAATAACAACGTTAGTACTTTAAAATTGTTGTAAATTTAACGCTCAGATTGACACATCAATCAGTCCCGATTGTTCGTTAGTGAGAATGTCGCGTTACTGCCTGGGTAAAAATAACCCTTTAATTGCTGCCAGGTGATTGACCCGGATCAGGATAGTGGGTTGATATCGATCGCACTCCCAAGTGGGTTGCAAGAGGTGCACCTGAAGATGTGCCTCTCGCAACGGCGTCGCTGAATAGAAGTATAAATTTGCCCATGATCCGGGGTGAAAGCGATCGCCCGAAGAATAGGTACGATTTAGGATGGCTATATTTGTCTTTTATAACAATTGAGTAGATGGTGAAGACAGTGGGGGTATGGGGGCTGCGCCCGCAGCCAGGGGTTCGGAACCCCTGCACCCCGTCCTAACCAGCCCTTCGGCTGCTGCTATAACTTAGCCTGCGGAGGGATGGGCATTTACTACTGTACGACAATATAATGATAGGGCTAGATATACTAAATCCTTGGAATACCGTTCATGCCGACAAAAGCGCTAAAAAAATCAGGTACGGTTCAAGAAAGAATAGGTGAGCGCGATTTTTCTAAACTAACTCCCGAATCCTTGGGGCTGATGGCAGACTTTTTCAAAGTATTGTCAGAAGTTAGCCGACTTCAGATTGTCTGTTCTTTAAAGTCGGGTGCTAAAAATGTCACCGAAATCATTCAAGCCACTGATTTAGGACAGGCGAATGTTTCTAAGCATCTGAAAATGTTGACGCAAGCAGGGGTAGTCGCACGAGAACAACGTGGCGTGTGCGTGTATTATCGGATTGCTAATCCGTTTTTGTTTGAACTCTGCGATTTAGTTTGCGAAACCCTGACGATGCAGATGAAACAACAAAGCGAACAATTGCTGCAATTGTCCAAGCTCAGGCAAAGTCGTTAGGAGTGTCTAATTAGACTATAGCGCTGCGTGCCTGAATGGATTATGGTTGTTGTGTGGGAGCCGCGCGGAGCGCGGCTCCCACACAACAACTTGTATGTTTACACCCTTGAGAGTTGCTATATTGGTAGACCTCAATCTATTGCCGAGCCTCGATTTACAGATCCCTCTACTGGTAGCAGCGGGTGCGATTCCAGGAGCGTTATGCCGCTATTACTTCACCTTACTGGCGGCTCAACGGTTGGGGACGACATTTCCCTATGGAACTTTCCTGATCAATCTCACGGGGGCTGGGTTAATTGGGTTTCTGGCAACGTTGATAGATCAACACGCATGGTCTCCAGATTGGCGATCGCTGTTGATTGTGGGGTTTTTGGGATCTTATACGACCTTCTCTACCTATGCGCTAGATACTTCAAATTTACACCGGATGGGTAGCCACAAACGTGCCCTGGTGTATGGGTTGGGCAGTCCTGTTTTAGGGTTGCTGTGCGTAGCTTTAGGGATTTTCTTAGCGAGACAGATGATATCATACCGATTTAATTAGCAATTGCACAAGATCCCGTAGGGGCGCATCGCGATGCGCCCTTACAGAAAATTGATGCGCCGTGCAGTCTGTTTAAATCGGTATCATATTAGGCTGATCATAAAGATGCAATGAATCGTGTCTCTACCAGGGGATACCACTGGAATGACGTATTATGATTCTGATTGATCTGGGCTTGTTTGCGGATGAATCATCTCAGCCAATGCGATACCAAGTTGCAAGCTGATCAGGCCCAATATAACTGTGCCACCCCAATAGAACATAGCACGCTCCGGGTTGTGCTGGAGGAGTTTCATGGCATCTAATGTGTAGCTTGAGAAGGTGGTGTAAGACCCTAAAAATCCGGTGGTTACCATTAGTCGTACCGTTGGGCGAATAGTAGCGACTCGGATTAGAGAAAATGTTGTGAAAAAGCCCATGACAAAGCATCCCGTGACATTGATAAACAGGGTGCCGTAGGGAAATGTTTCTCCAAACAGTTGCGTAAACCCAATCCCAATGTAGTAGCGACTGAGTGCCCCAGCGATCGCACCCAAACTAATCCCACCTACCGTTTCTACTACCGGATGTTTCCACATACTGTTCAATCGAGAATCAAATAGTTAAACCCAATTCATCGTAGTTCTCAATGACGTGACATACAAGTTGTTGAGAGAGAGCCGCGCGGAGCGCGGCTCTCTCTCAACACCGTAACTATCATCCGATGATTTTTTGTAGGGGCGAACGGCTGTTCGCCCCTACAAACGATTCAATAGTTGATCTGATTTAATCCACGATTCTTAGCTAACCAGTTGAGCTAGGGGTAAAGCATAGCCTCGACTTTGTAGGTGCTTGTTCCAATCCCATTGATCTAGCAAGAATGCTTTAGCACTTTCGTATCCTTTTCGGTACAAATAATCTTTGTCAGCATTGTCTAAATCAAACTTCGTCACGGAAACTTTGGATGTATCAATACTAATTACCCGACCTTGATCGTTTGCGCGTTGGTGATAGCGATCGTGCGCTACCATCATCGTATCCATCATGCTAGAAAGAATATCGATCGCCCCTTTAATCGGACGGGTTTCCCGCTTCTCGTTGGTTAATTGGAACCCAAAGGTTGGGCAGTTGGGAGCGCGAGATTGAGGTGCATCATAAACCCACAACGGGAAGTTACTCAAAATGCCACCATCAACAATCGTGCGACCATTCAACTGACCAGGTTCAAAGAAGAACGGAATACTCATCGATAAACGAACTGCTTCAGCCACACTAAAGTGTTCCGGTTGTTGGTCATATTTGGGTAAATCATCTGGAAGAATGCACATTTCCCCATCGCTGAGGTTAGATACAATAATCTTGAGTTGTCGCTGGTTATACCACTCTGGGGCACTGCCTAACCCATTTAGAAAAGGAGCGAAGGTATCGAGGCGATCCTTTAATGTTTTACTTAACCACTGCTTAAATGGCTCTGATGAATACTGTCCTTTGTGACTCGTTAAGACTAAGTTTGCAATCATCCACTTGGGATCGCGCAAATCATCTTCTGGAGAATCATTAAAAATAAACGAATTCTTCTGGCTGAGGATATCATCCATATAGTTCAACCGAGCAATGATGCCTTCCAGCTCAGCGATGCTGAAGCGTGTAGCTACCAGTGCTGCCGTAATCGCTCCAGCCGATGTTCCAGCGACTTTGCGCCATTGAATGCCGACTTCACTGAAGCAACGTAATGCTCCTAAAAAGGCAGTTCCCTTCACCCCACCCCCTTCAAAGACGGCATCCGCATAAAATTGTCCGTCTGCGGCACGGGGTAGCTTAGCTTGGATGCTTGCTATCTGTTTATCAGACAGATAGAGGTGATGCTGTTGACGAACCGTGTCAGGATTCCAGATTTGCATAGGTTGAATTGCACCGTGTTAGATGGATATGCCTATTATTAGAGATGCAATTCTCCAGGAGTGATACCCGTTAGGGTACTTTTCCATCATTTGGAGAATATATCGATTCTCAAGGGCGTGCCGTACAAGTTTTTGTGTGAGAACCTTGCGGAGCAAGGCTCTCACGCAAAAGCCGTAATCTTTCAGGTGCAAAGCTTCTACATACCAATCTTCGGTTTGATTGAATATGAGGTGCTAAAACAGTCTAATTCCTCGTGCTAAGATCGCTGCAAATAGGGGAATCAGGGCAAATCCAGCTAACTCTCCCCGGATTAACCAGGTAAGCCACTTGACTTGGGTTACTTCCAGGGTAGGGGATTTGCCATCTCGCAAGCCTTTAATCCAGGTGAGAAACGAAAAGGTCGGATACAACGATAGTAAACTCACCACGATGAAGATCCCTACCTTGGTATAGAACGCTGGACTGCTGAGGTAGTACTCGGTTCCTTTCCCAAAGTAGATAACCCGTAAAATTCCCGTGATCAGCACCAGGGTTGCCGATAAGCCGTAAACAGAATCTGCGATTAAGATTCTCCAGGCTTCTTTCAGCTCCAGATCTTTTTTTAATGTCAGGTGTTCAATGGTCAGTGCCCCAAACGCTACCATGAAGCCCAAATAATGCAAATACGCTGTAACCGCACTTCCCCACATAGGTTTTTTAAGATGAATTGAAGAGTTTTACAAATTGTACGACTGGTCTAGCCTGACGTCACCCCATTAAGACAGGCGATAGGTAGAAACGCGCCTTGCAGTGCCAAGCCCCTCCTGAACGTCTATAGCAATCCTATTTGATCTGTGAAAATGATTCGGTGTAAAAGCGCCCGCCCGAAGGGCGGGCGCTTTTACACCGAATTTAGGATCGCTATATGTGCCCAAAAATTCGTTTACAGCCATTTTCAATTGATTAAGCCACAGATTTTTTGTTGTGTGTCGCGCGGAGCGCGGCACACAACAAAAAATCTAAACATATTCAAGCGCGAAGCGCTGTAAATGGGGATATCGCCTGTTTGATCAGATTGATTTCAGGCTGATCAAGTTGGGATGATGTCCTGCCAGACCCATGGCATATCGAATTAGCTCTCGTTTGACCGGGGGAATGTGTTCAATTCCCATCAATCCCAGATGCCGAACCCATTGCAAGGGCAACCAGTTATTTGAGAACAAG